>JBGPOC010000280.1:0-3330 GCA_041487825.1 Candidatus Dormibacteraceae bacterium
AGGCGGACCGGCTGGGCGCGGAGCTCGGGCTCCGCAACCTGTATCTGAAGAACGACAGCATGAACCCCACCAACTCGTTCAAGGACCGGGTCGTATCGGTCGCGATCAGCTGGGCGCGCGCCCACGGTTTCGAGACCATCGCATGCGCCTCCACCGGAAACCTCGCCAACTCGGTGGCCGCCTACGCCGCCCGCGCCGGGCTCGAATGCTTCGTCTTCATCCCGGTCGATCTCGAGCCGGCCAAGGTGGTGAGCATCAGCGTCTTCGACCCCAACGTGGTCGCAGTCCGGGGCAACTACGACGAGGTGAATCGCCTCTGCAGCCAGCTCGTCGAGTCGACGCCCTGGGCCTTCTGCAACATCAACATCCGTCCCTTCTACGCCGAGGGTTCGAAGACGCTCACGTTCGAGACCGTCGAGCAGCTCGGATGGAAGCTGCCCGACGAGATCATCATCCCGATCGCGAGCGGCTGCCAGTTCGTGCGCCACCGCCAGGCCGTCTCCGAGCTGATGGAGCTCGGGCTCGTCCAGGGAGATCGTGTGCCGGCCTTCACCGGCGCCCAGGCACTCGGCTGCGCACCCGTCTACAACGCCTTCAACTCGGAGACTCCGGAGCGTGTCCTGCCCGTCAAGCCCGACACGATCGCCAGGTCGATCGCGATCGGCAATCCATCGGACGGTATGTATGTGAACCGGATCGCGCTGGCGACCGGTGGGGTCGTCGAGGCGGTCACCGAGGAGGAGATCGTCGCGGCCATGCGACTGCTGGCGCGCACCGAGGGCATCTTCACCGAAACGGCCGGGGGAGTCACGATCGGCGTACTTGCGAAGCTCGCGAAGGCTGGCCGCTGGAAGGGTGACGAAGTCGTGGTCGCGTACGTGACGGGCCACGGTCTGAAGACCGCCGACGTCCTTGCGTCGGTGGACGGGCACGTGCGGCGTGTGGAAATAGAACCGACCCTAAAATCGTTTCGGGAGAAGGTGAATATCTAGTCATGCCGCAATTTCGCATTCCCGGCGCGCTGCGGCGCCTCTCCGACGGCCAGATCACGGTCGCGGTCGAGGCGACAGATCTCGGCTCGGCCATCGAAGCGCTGGATGCCCGCTATCCAGGCTTCAGAGACCGCTTGCTGGACGACAAAGGTGAGCTTCGCCAGTTCGTCAACGTCTACCTGAACGACGAGGATGTCCGCCTCGGCCAGGGGCTCAAGGCCAGGGTCACTGAGAAAGACGAGATCTCGATTGTGCCTGCTGTCGCGGGGGGCGCTCGGCCCCTCCCCGACGGCGCCCGCTAAGCGGGCGCGGCCGGAGCTCCCCCCGGTTGCGCGGGGGGGAGGATAGACTCGGCGCATGCCAAGAAGGCGGCTTAAGCTCATCTTCGGGCCGGCGATGGTGAAGGAGCCGGTCATCTACCAGCTGGGCAAAAAGTTCGACATCGTCACCAACATCCGGCGCGCCGACGTCACGCGCGACCAGGGCTGGGTTCTTCTCGAGATCACGGGGGAGCCGGATGAGCTGGATCGCGGCGTCGTGTACCTCGAGTCGCGCGGCGTCAAGGTCGAACCTGCCGAGGGCGACCTGGTCGAATAGCCCAGTAAGATAGCCCGTCGGTGACTGAGAAGATCGATGTCGCGATCATCGGCGCTGGCCAGGCCGGTCTCGCGACCAGTTGGCATTTGTCGCAGGCAAAGATCGATCACGTTGTCCTCGAAGCCGGGCGCGTCGCCGAGACCTGGCGAAGCCGGCGATGGGATTCCTTCTGCCTGGTCACCCCCAACTGGGCCGTCGGGCTCCCGGGCATCGCTTATGCGGGCGATGACCCGGACGGCTACATGTCCCGCAACGAGCTGATCGCCTTCTTCGAGTCGTGGGTTGCTTCGTTCGACCCGCCGATCAGGGCGAACACTCACGTTTCCAGGCTCGAAGCCGACTCCAAAGCGGGGTTTGTCTTGACAGTGGGCGACGCCGAGGTCCGCGTGCGCACCGTGGTGGTGGCTTCGGGGGGCTACCAGAGGGCGCACCGGCCGGCGGGCGCCGAGTCATTGCCGGCGGCTCTGCACCAGGTGTTGGCGGAGGACTACCGGAACCCGCAGGCGCTGCCTGCAGGAAATGTCCTGATCGTGGGCAGCGGCCAGACCGGATGCCAGCTGGCAGAGGAGCTGCACGAAGCGGGCCGAAGGGTCTTCCTCGCCTGTGGCCGGTGCCCGTGGGTGCCACGCCGAGTTGGCGGTCGAGACATCATCTGGTGGTTCAAAGAGTCCGGTTTCATGGATCGCACCCCCGACAAGCTGCCGTCACCTGCAGCCCGTCTTTTCGGTAACCCGCAGGCAACGGGCCATGGCAACGGCCACGACCTTCACTTCCGCACGCTTCACGCCAAGGGTGTCGAGCTGCTGGGTCGATTCCTTGGCGCAAGTGGCCCCACACTCCACTTCGCCGACGACCTCGCCGCCAGCGTCGACTTCGGCGATGCGCGCTGGGCGGACATCAGGGGCTGGATCGACCAGCTGTGCGCCAGGACCGGCGTTGCAGAGCCCGCTTACGAAATTCCGGCGCCGATGAGGATCAAGACCCGAACTGAAATCGACCTGGTGCGGGAGGGAATCGGCACCGTCATCTGGACCACTGGCTATCGCCCCGATTACGGCTGGGTAAAGCTCCCAGTTTTCGACGATATGGGCTTTCCGGTGCAGGTCGACGGGCGAGCGTCGGTGCCTGGGCTTTACTTTGTAGGTGTGCACTGGATGAGAAAGAACAAGTCGGCCATCCTCTACGGCGTCGGAGAGGATGCCGAGATCGTCGCTCGACACATCGTGGAGAACCGGCCGTGAGGATCGCAGTCGCCATGTCGGGTGGCGTCGATTCTTCAGTTGCGGCTGCCTTGCTGCAGGCGCAAGGGCACGACGTCGTCGGGATCACCCTGCAGCAGTGGCCGCGCGGCGAGTCCGATGAGACGGCGAGGAACGGTGGGTGCTGCTCGTTGAATGCCGTGGAGGACGCGCGGCGCGTGGCTTCGGTGCTCGGCATTCCTTATTACTGCTGGAACCTCGAGAAGGAGTTCGGCGAGAGGGTCATCGAACCGTTTCATCGTGATTACCTGGAGGGCAGAACTCCCAACCCGTGCGTGCGCTGCAACGCGTTCGTCCGGTTCGACCTGATGCTGGGCCGGGTGCTCGCCCTGGGCTTCGACCGGCTCGCCACCGGCCACTACGCGCGGATCGTCGCTGGCGACGGTGGGCCCGAGCTGCACGCCGCGCTCGACCCGGCCAAAGACCAGTCCTACATGCTCTACCACCTCGACCGGCAGCGGCTCGAGCGGATCGTCTTCCCG
>JBGPOC010000281.1:0-3307 GCA_041487825.1 Candidatus Dormibacteraceae bacterium
CACACAAACGTCACTGTTGCTTTAGCCACATCCCCACCCTGCCCCCACCCATGAATGGGTAGGGCCGATTCGATCGCCTTTCACTGTCCACCCATCATCCGGCTTTTTCAAGATGGGCCGTAGCTTTTTACAGGCTCGATCGTTCTTCTTGATAAGGAACAAGCCGGAGTGCCTCCCGGCTCCTTAAAGCGTGAGGGCGCCGCCCTGAATACCCCCGGGGCGGCGTCTACTTAGGTCCGGCCCTTAGGTCCGGCCAAAGTCCGGACCCACCCCTCCCCGCTCGGCGGGGAGGGAGGCTCCGCTTGCGAAGCGAGCGCAGCCGGGTGGGGCCGCGCAGGCCTTATCGTCGATGCAAATGGATTCCGCGATTTCGGCCGATCGAATTCGCGAGGCCGCCGAGGTCATCGACCCCGTCTTCCTGAACTCTCCGCAATACGTTTGCGAGCCGTTGCGCGACCGCCTCGGCGTGACCACCGTCCTCAAGGTCGAGTGCGTCAACCCGATCCGTTCGTTCAAAGGACGCGGCACCGAATATCTCCTCCACCGGCTCGGGCGCCAACCCGCAGGTCTTGTCTGCGCCTCGGCCGGGAACTTCGGCCAGGGGATGGCTTACGCGGCCCGAAAGCGCGGCGACCGGCTGACCGTGTTCGCAGCCGTCACGGCCAGCCCGCTCAAGGTGGAACGCATGCGCGCCCTGGGTGCCGACGTCGTGCTCGAGGGCGCCGACTTCGACGGCGCCAAGGCCTCGGCAAAAGAGCACGCAGGCCGGACCGGAAGCCTTTACGTGGAGGACGGGCTCCTACCCGAGATCGCAGAAGGCGCGGGCACGATCGCCGCCGAGCTCGGGCGCCTGGATGACCCCCTGGACGCCGTATTCGTCCCCCTCGGCAACGGCTCGCTGGTCAATGGGATTGGCACCTGGATCAAGCGCTTCTCTCCCGCGACCAGGGTGATCGCCGTCTGCGCGACCGGCGCGCCAGCGATGGAGCTCTCGTGGCGGGCGGGCAAGCCGGTCAGCACCGACCGGGCCGAAACCATCGCCGACGGGATCTCGGTGCGGGTGCCGGTCCCCGAGGCGCTCGCGGCCATGCGAGAGACCGTCGACGAGGTGATGCTCGTCAGCGACGAGGAGATCGTCGCCGCGATGCGGATGCTGTTCCTCGACGCGGGCCTGGTGGTCGAGCCGGCGGGCGCGGCGGGAGTGGCAGCCGTGGCGAAACGGAGGACCGAGCTTGCCGGCCGGCGAGTCGCCGTTCCGATCTGTGGTGGAAACCTGACCGAGGACCAGATCCGGCGCTGGCTATAGCCTTTGACAAGGACCTGGAGTGAGCCTCAAGGCCGAATTCACTTCGGCCGTCACCTATGCCCCATCCAGGCGCCTCCAGACAATGTGTTACTCGGAGGGGGTACCGCGGGGGAGGCCTGCCTCACCCGCGCTCGTTATTGCTGCTCCAGGTCGGCCAGGTGGTCGAGCGTGGCGAGCGGGCCCCTCTCCGCGAAGACGTCGGGCATGGCCTGGTGCAGGCTTGGCTGGATGGTGCTGGCGAGCTGAACCCGGAGCTCAAGGGAGAGCTGAGGGCGGCGGCGCGCGTAAGAGGCCACGAACCGGCGCAGCTGAGGATCCAGGCGGCGGAGGGTGAGCTCGGCGGCGGACGCGGGCGCGTATACGGCCGGTTGGGGGGCGAGCCCTGGCGGCGGTGGCGGCGGTGGCGGCGGTGGCGGTGGCGGACCGGCAGGATATTGATAGGTGACGCCGGGAGGGGGACCATTCGGAGGTGGCGCACCCGCCGGTTCGAGGCGGCGGCGGGCGCCGCCAAGCTGCCAGAGCCAGACGTGGTCTGAATCCTTGACCACGATCGTGCCCGCGGCGAGGTCGCCAAGGCGCTTTCCCTTGCCGTTGGCGAAAAGAACGATCATCCCCACGCCGTAGCCGTAAGGCAGGAAGTCCACGATCCTCACCACGTTGCGGATGCCCGCCTGCAGAAACGTCAGGGGTTCACCGCGGTCGCCGACCGCTCGCAGCCGAAACGCCTTCTTGCCCAGCGTCTGGCCTGACCACAGGGCTTCGCTGATCCAGAAGTACCCGAAGACGACGATGAAGCTGCCGATGATGATGACGAGGCTCGACACGACGTCCGAGTTGGTCACCGCGCCGGCCCCGAAGGCGAAGAAGAGCAACGCGATCTCGATCCCGACCACGATCAACAGATCGAGCAGCTGCGCGATGGCGCGCGTCCCGAGGCCCGCCACCTGGTAGTCGAAGGAAACGCGCTCCGGCGTGGCGACGACAAGATCGCTGTCCGAGATTGGGCGCTCCATGTCCCTAGATTAAGTCTGAACCTGATCTCCCTCCCCATCTGGGGGGGAGGGCTAGGGGGTGAGGGGCTCGGAGCAGGCCGCAGCGAGTATTTTGCTTTGCGTGCGCGCCGAAGAGTTCGTCACGCTACGGCGGGACGACTGGAACCGTCTCGAAGACCTGCTGGCCAGGGGTGGCGCGGGCCACCTCAACGCCCTCGCACCCGCGCAGGTCTTGACGATGGCGGCGCTGTACCGGCGTGCGACCGCCGACCTCGCGCGAGCTCAGCGCGATTGGCCCGACGAGCCGGTCCACCGCTACCTCAACGGGCTTGTCGGCCGTGGCCATGGCGTTGTCTACCGCCGCGGCGGACGGGTCTGGCACCGGATACGTGAGTTCTACACGCACGTGCTCCCCAGCACATACCGGACTGCGTGGCCTTTCATCGTGGCCGCGGCAGCGCTGCTGTTCGTGCCCGCGATCGTCAGCTACTTCGTGGTGCTCGCCAACCCGGATGCCGCATCCGGCATAGCGCCCCAGGCCATCATCGACGGCGTGCGTCACCACAAGCTCTGGACGGACATCCCACCCGAGACTCGCGTGCAGACGGCGGGCCTGATCATGACCAACAACATCTGGGTGTCGATGCTCGCGTTCGGCTTTGGCGTTGTCTTCGGACTGCCGGTCATCTGGGTCATGGTCTCCAATGGGATCAGCCTCGGCGGCCTGTTCGGCCTCACGCAGGCATACGGCGTGAGCGGTGGATTGTTCGAGTTCGTGATCGCTCACGGGGTGCTCGAGCTTTCGATCGTCGTCGCGCAGGGCGCCGGCGGCTTGATGATGGGTTGGGCGCTGATATCTCCAGGCAATCGAAAGCGTTCCGACGCCCTGGTGATGGCCACCCGACGCGCGTTCGTCCTGCTCATCGGCCTGGCGCCGCTGCTCGTCATCGCGGGCACGATCGAGGGCAACATCTCGCCGTCGAGCGCCCCGTTTGCGGTCAAGGCCACG
>JBGPOC010000282.1:0-3296 GCA_041487825.1 Candidatus Dormibacteraceae bacterium
ACCAGCGCCTTCTGACAGCGGTGGCGATGGTGCTCGGCGCCGGACTGGTGGCTCTGATCGGCGCACGCCTGGTTGGTCCTGTGTGGGCGGCCGGCGTCGCGCTGCTCTGGGGCGTGTGGCTTCCCGTGTTCCAGGAGTTCTCGCCGTACCACTTCTGGTCGGTGGCCTTCGTCCTGGTCATGTCGGCCGCTCTGCTGGCCGCACGCTCAGCACGGCGCCCGCGCGTGGCATTCGTCACGGCCGGCCTGGCAGCGTCGGCGGCGCTGATCATGCTGCAGTCATCCCTCCCTGCGGTGCTGGCCGGCTTCGTCGTCGCATTTCTTATCGAGCGGCGGATCAACCGATCGCTCGTCCCCATGCTGTTTGCGCTCGCGTTGCCCGGCGTGGTGATGCTGGCCGCTCTGGGTTTGCTGGGGGCGCTTCCGGCCTTCTTCACGGACACCGTTCTCTACACGTTCCGGACCTTTGGGGCAAGCCAGTCGATCCCGTTCCCATGGCAGCCGGCCCTCCTCCACGACACGTCGTTCTGGGAGGCGAGCCTTGGAGCGCTGTGGGCCATCCCGATGCACTGGCTTCTCGCTGTGATGGCGCCCATCGCGGTCGCCGGCTACGCCGCGGTGGCGGTGTGGCGCGCGCGCCGCCGCCTGGATGGCATTCCCGACTGGCCTCTGATCGGCATCATCGCGGTGGGCCTGTATGCGTCGGTCTTGATCGTTCACATGTCCGACCAGAACTTCTGGTTGAGCTCTTGCCTCTCGTTGCTACTGGTGGCAATGCCGCTGAAGCGGATGCTCGGGAACACGAGCGCCAAGACCATCACCGCGTGGGCCGGAGCGATTCCAGTCGGTGCGATCTACCTCTCGGGCCTGTCGCCGCTGGTCCTGGGTTACGCCCTGACCTGCCACACGGACGGAACGGGCTTCCTGCGCGAGGTGGGTACGCCCAGCGGCTCGATCTGCACCACCTATGACAGCGCGCCCATCGTGACGGGCGCCCTGCAGCTGGCGTCGCAGCGCGCCGAGGCGATCGCGTTCATGCCGACAGGGCCCTCGCTGTACCAGATCACCGGTCGCGTACCGCCCGTGCCGGTTCTGTTCCTGGTTCCCGGAGTGACGCCGCCTACCGAGGTCGCGCGAACCGAGCGGACCATGCAAGAACTTCCCGTCGAGTGGATCGTCTACTACAAGGTCGACTTCAGCAAGGACCTGCCCAACGTCGGCGAGATTCAGGGCGGAGCGCCTTCCGAGTTCGACCGGTTCCTCGCCACCGCGTATCAGCGGGACGACCAGGATGGGCTGATCGTGTACAGGCTGAACCACTGATCCACCGGCTTCGCGTCCCGGTCATCGTCGGGCCCACGGGGATCGGCAAGTCGAACCTGGCTTTCGAGCTCGCCCTCGAGCTTGGCGGCGAGATCGTGGTGGCCGACTCGAAGCAGGTGTACACGAGACTGGACATCGCGACCAACAAGCCGAGTGCGGAGCACAGACGCGCGGTGCCCTATCACATGGTTGATTTCGTCGACGCTGCGATGAGCTTCAACGCGCACCAGTACGTGCAGGGCGCCCGGGAGGCATTCGGGGACATCGTGAAGCGAGGTCGATTGCCGATTGTGGAGGGCGGCACCATGTTGTACGTCGATGCCCTCTGCGACGGGTTCAGCCTCGCGGGCGTGCCGCCGAACCCGGAGTTGAGGCGGGAACTGGAGAGTCTCGACGCAGCATTGCTGCGGGAACGCCTGCTGGCCCTGGACCGCGATCCGGGAGTCGACCTCCAGAATCCCGTTCGCGTGATCCGTGCCATCGAAGTGCTGGAAGCGGCGGGGCCGCCGCTGCGTCGTCTGCGAACCCGCACGCCGCCGCCCTGGAACGCTCTGCGGGTAGGGCTGACCGCCCCGCTCGAGGTGATCGACCGCAGGCTGGAGCAGCGCAGCAGGCAGCAGGTCGAGCGCGGGCTCATCCGCGAGACGCAGGAGGCACTCGACGCCGGGGTCCCGGAAACAGCGCCCGTGCTCACGGGCATCGGCTACACGGAAGCGCTGGCCCACATCCGGGGCGAGCTTTCGCTGGAGGAGCTGCCCAAGGCAATGGCGCGATCCAACCAGCGTTACGCGCGCCGCCAGCTTCGTTGGTGGCGACACGATCCTCGGGTGAGGTGGTTCGAGATCGAGCCCGACCCGCTCCGGGATATCCTCAATTACGTGAAGTCAGCAACGTGAGCAAGACGAGCAACGAGTGGCTGATCCCGTTCAACCGGCCCAGCTTCGAAGGCCGGGAGCACGAGTACCTGGAGGCGGCGATCGCGAGCGGACACATCTCCGGGGACGGGACCTTCACGAAGCGCTGCCACGAATTCCTGGAGTCCGAGCTGGGCGTCGCCAGGGCGCTGCTCACGACTTCGTGCACCCACGCGCTGGAAATGATGGCGCTGCTCCTCGACATCAGGCCTGGCGATGAGGTCATCCTTCCGTCGTTCACCTTCGTCTCAACCGCCAACGCCTTCGTGCTGCGCGGCGCGAAACCTGTCTTCATCGACGTCCGGCCTGACACGCTCAACTTCGACGAGCGCCAGTTCGAGGAGCTGATCACGGACCGAACGCGTGCCGCTGTGCCGGTTCACTACGCAGGCGTCGCCTGTGAGATGGACGTCATCCTCAAAGTTGCGGAGTCGGCGGGCGTCGCCATCGTCGAAGACAACGCGCACGGATTGTTCGGCACGTACCGCGGCAGGCAGCTGGGCACCTTCGGGTGCATGGCCTCGCAGAGCTTTCACGAAACCAAGAACTTCAGCTGTGGGGAGGGGGGCGCGCTCCTCATCAACGACCCGCGCTTCGTCGAGCGGGCGGAGATCATTCGAGAAAAGGGCACCGACCGCAGCCGCTTCTTTCGAGGCCTGGTCGACAAATACACGTGGACCGACATCGGGTCCAGCTACCTGCCGTCCGATCTCCTGGCCGCCGTCCTGATGGGCCAGTTCGAGGCGCGGGACTCGATCCAGGCGAGAAGGCGCCGGATCTGGGAGCGGTATCTCGCCGGCCTGGGCGATTGGGCGCACGACAGCGGCGTCCGATTGCCGGTCGTCCCGGCCGACCGCGAGCACCCTTATCACATGTTCTACATCCTGATGCCGAGCCTCCAGGCGAGGCAGGCGTTGATGGCAAGGCTCAAGAGCAGGGGCATCCTGAGCGTCTTCCACTATCTCCCGCTGCACCTTTCCGAGATGGGTCTTCGCTTCGGCGGAGAGCAGGGTCAATGCCCGGTGACCGAGGACATCAGCGCCCGGCTTCTGCGCCTTCC
>JBGPOC010000283.1:0-3289 GCA_041487825.1 Candidatus Dormibacteraceae bacterium
ACTTCCAGTTCTTGTCGGGTTCGCGCAGGCGCTCGAGAAGGCGCGCTCGCTGCTCGTCGTACGAGATGTGCATCAGAGCTTGACGATCCGTGTCCCGGCCTTGACGAGCTCTCTTTCGAAGCGGTTGATCAGGTCGTAGCGGCGTTCGATCACATCGGGGTGGGCGAGGCCGTGCACCCTGGCGATCAGCACGTCCTCGTACTGAGAGCGGTTGAAGATGCCGATGTCCCCGCGCTCCGGGAGTGCCCGCCGGATGCGCCACAGGAAGCTGTGGCGGCGCTCGGCGGGGGTGGGCGCCTTGAAGGCTGTGATCCGCACGGCCTGGGGGTTGAGGTTCCCGATCACGTGCGTGATGGTGCCGTCCTTGCCGCTGGTGTCCATGCCCTGGAGGACGATCAAGAGGGAGCGCTTGTGCTCTGCGTAGAGCCTTTCTTGAAGGGCGAAGAGCTTGGCCTTTTGCGCCTTGAACTCCTGCGTCACCTTCTTGCGGCGTTTGAGTCCGGGCATCGAGGCGGGATCGACCTCCACCAGGCGGAAGGGCCCCGGGCCTACGTCCGCGCGCAGCAGGTCTCGGATCTGCTTGGCCACGCGGGCCAGTTTAATCGCGGCCGCTCAGTTGAGCTCGGCCGGCACCACGTCGAAGTTCACCAGCTGATCGCCCCTGACAACGGTCAGCGGAAGCTTGGACCCGATTCGGCCTTCGACCATCAGCCGCTGCAGGTCACCGGCTTTGGCCACTGCCGCGTCTCCGACCGAGACGATGATGTCCCCA
This sequence comes from Candidatus Dormibacteraceae bacterium, assembly GCA_041487825.1. Classification (GTDB taxonomy): domain Bacteria; phylum Chloroflexota; class Dormibacteria; order Dormibacterales; family Dormibacteraceae; genus Palsa-872. The sequence goes on from JBGPOC010000283.1 coordinate 773, forward strand.
CCCTGCAGTCGGGCCGTCTCCGCGGGACTGCCGCTGACGACCTCCTGGACTTCCACGCCCGCCTTCCGGCCCAGGCGCTGCGCCATGGCCGGCGGCAGCGAACGGGTGCCGCCCGCGATGCCAAGGAAGGCGCGGCGCACGCGTCCGTTTCGCATCAGCGCCGCCAGGATGGCCTGGGTCGTCGCGTTGATCGGGACCGCAAGACCGAGCCCCATTCCGGCCACCGCCGTATTGACGCCGATGAGGCGGGCCTGCCAGTCGGCCAGGGCGCCACCCGAGTTGCCCGGGTTGAGGGCGGCGTCGGTCTGGATGACGTCCTCGACGAACCTCCGGTGCCCGTTGCCGTCGGCGGTCGCCAGCGAGCGGCCTAACCCGCTGACGACCCCCGACGTGACCGACCCCGAGAAGCCCATGGGGTTGCCGATCGCGACCACGAGCTGGCCGACGCGCAGGCTGTCCGCATCGCCGATCGGGATCGGCTCGAGCGTCGCCGCTCGCGCTCGCGCCACCGCCAGGTCCGAGAGGGGATCGGCGCCGACCACGTCCAGCTCGTACTCGGTGCCGTCGAGAAACGACGCGCTGGCGGCGCGGGCCTGGGCCACGACGTGGGCGGACGTGACCAGGTAGCCATCCGGCGTGATGACCACACCGGAGCCGGCGCCGCCGTCGCGGGGGCCGCCGCCTCTGCGCACGCGCAGGCTGGCGACGGACGGCAGCACGCGCTCCGCCACGCCGGAGACGATCTGGGAGTAGGCGTCGAGGGCCTGGCGCTCGGTCGGTGCGACGGCGGTTCCTTCGGGCATGCTTACAACATTACGACGCAACAGTTCGAGTCGTGGCGGCTTTCTTGCGTGGTCTCCCGGGCGCCCGGGGCGGCTTCGGTTTCGAAAGCTTCTGGGCGGCCTTCCGCACCGCCTCGAACTCGACCTTGAAGTTGTGCACGATGCGCTCGGGGTCCGGCACGAGCCCTTCGTCGGTGGCGACGCCGAGCATCACCCCGCCGTCATAGCTGAGGATGCTGATGCCGAGCCCGAGGTGCCCCGACTGGGGGACCCAGAACATCACCTTCGCGATCTTGTGGCCTGCCATGTAAAGGGGCTGGCGCGGCCCCGGGACGTTGGTCAGCACCGCCGTCGCCTTGCTGCCGAAGAACCGCAGGCCCAGCTGCTCGACCTCGACCGGCGCCAGCCCCATCAGGCTGAGCAACCCGAACGCCACCAGCGCCTCGGGTGAGCCCTTGAGGTGATCCATCTCCTTCTTGATGGCACGCACGCGCCGCACCTGGTCGACGATGCCGATGGGAAGGGTGAGGAAGACGAGGCCGAACGCGTTGCCCAGCTTTTGAGCCTGGTCGTGGGGCCGCAGGTTGACGGGGATCGAGGCTCGGAAGGAGACCCCAGACGTCGGCGCCCCCCGTCCTTCCATGTATCGCCTCAGCGCCCCCGTTGCGACGGCGACCAGGACGTCGTTGACGGTGGCGCCGAAGGCCTTACCGATCGTTTTGAAATCCTCCAGGGGAACCGGCTCCGACCAGGCTGCCCGTTTGCGGCGACCGAGCTTGCCTTTGAAGATCGTCTCCGGGTCCGGCGGGAGCATCACCAGGCGGCCGAGGCGGTAGGCGCCGTGGGCGCCGAGGCGGGCGAGGTCGAGCGCCATCTCTCGGTTGGCAACCAGCTGTTGACCCCGTCCGACGCCGCGAATCACGGTGGCGGGCAGCCAATCCAGCGGGAGCCTGAACCCGGGGGTGGGGCGGAAGGCTGACGCGGGCGGCAGCTTCGCGTCCGCCGACTCGTCGGTGAGCGAGAGCATGACCCGGACCAGCGCGATGCCGTCGGCGATGCAATGGTGAACCCGCGTCAGCACGACCGAGCCGCCCATGTAGTTGTCGATCACGTGCATGTGCCACAGCGGCTTGCTGAAATCCAGCGGCACGCTCATGAGCTCGCTGACCATCTTCTGCAGCCCGTCATCGCCCCCCGGCGCAGGCAGCGCAACGTGGCTCAGGTGGTTGTCGATGTCGAACGTGTCGTCCTCCTCCCAGTGAGCCACGCCTCCCCGCGAACGTGGGCGGACGACACGCTGGTGGAAGCGGCCGAACGGCTTGAGGCGGCGGTCGAGGACGAAACGAAGTCGCTTCAGGTCGACCTTGCCGTCCAGCGCCATGACGCCGGTGACCATCATGAGGTTGGTCGGGTCTTCCATCCCCAGCCAGGCCGCATCGATGCTTGCCATCGGGACGCGCTTGGCCACAGCTACCGTGATCATAGGTCCGCCCGCTCACGAACGACCGCTACGAGGGGTAAGCGAGCTCCGGGTGTGCCGCTCTGTAGAACCAGTAGGTGATCAATGCGATCGCGCCGTCGACGGCGAAGTTGGCGAGGAAGGGGTAGGCGAAGCCGCCGAGCAGGAACAGCGCCATCGAGGTCAGGGAGCTCGACGCCTTGGCGAGCACCAGGAACTGCACCGGGAGCGCCGAGACCTTCGGGCCGCGCTGCGCGACCCATGAGAAGGCAGCCA
>JBGPOC010000284.1:0-3275 GCA_041487825.1 Candidatus Dormibacteraceae bacterium
CCGTTATGCGCTGCGCATCGGCAAGGAAGGCTTCTACCAGCAGGTCGAGGCCAAGCAGGTGGACGCATACCAGCAGATGGCCGAGACGATCTCGTGCAACGCTGTGGCGCCTGACGGCAAGGAGGGCATCGCGGCGTTCGTCGAGAAACGCAAGCCGGTCTGGCACGAGGACTCTTAACAGGCAGGGTTCCGTCGCAACGCCTCAAGTGGTTCAGTTCGCTGCGGCGTGCCGGTTGGGGGAGGGGCCGGACGGGAGGCGGGAGGCGGGAGGGGCCCGCGGAGCGCTTGTTTCAGCCTCGGCAGTTCCACTGGCCGGTGAGGTGCAGACCGACCCTGCCGCTGTTCGCGTTGGTCAGAGCCGCGTCCACGGTGCCTGACTGCTGGCTGGTGCCGAGCGTGAACGTGACCTTGTCGCGTGGCAGGTTGATCCACACCCGTTTCTTATCGGCGCTCTCGACCGCAACCGACATGTCGGCGCTGTGGTACGTACCCGGACCTCGGAAGTTCTTGATCGTGAACACGACCGCCCACACTTGCCCGCTCGCATCGATCGTCCCGTAAAACGTGTCCGCCCACTGCTCGCCGTTGCGCGTCTTCGACCCGGTGCAGTTGTTGATCTGGTCGCCCGAGTCGGCCACGATCGACGTCATCTGCCCGGTGATCTCCCCCGTGAACTTCAGGTTTTGGCTCCAGTTCCCCTGAGGGATCACGGGTGATGGCGACGCCACGGCAGGCGTGTTGTTCTGACCGCAGGCAGTGAAGACGATAAGGGCGACGATGCCCGCAGCACGGAGCATGTGATCGAATGTTAGCCGTGGCAGCGGGTGCGGAGCGGATGACCCAGGCCATGAGGTCGCTCGAGGCCGCCTTTCTGATTGGGGTCGAGGGCGTGACCGAGATCTGGCTGGTGCGTCACGGCGACTGCTACGAGGACATGGCCGACGGCCCGGATCCTCCGCTCAGCCCTCTCGGCCGCCGCCAGGCGGAGCAACTCGCCAGGCGCGTCCATCGGGCCGGGGCGGCCAGAGTCTACTCGAGCCCTCACCGCAGAGCGGTCGAGACGGCGCGAATCATCGGCGCGGACGTCCTCGAAGACCCCAGGCTCGTGGAGATCGAACTGGAACTCGGCGAGGACGGTGACCTCCAGTTCAAGGAATCGTCGGCGAGCGTCGTCGAGAGAATGCGCGCGGCGATCGACCAGATCGTCGAGGCGCACCCCGGCGAGCGCGTGGTGGCCGTGACGCACGGCGTTGCGCTGATGAGCTATATCACGGACCTCCTCAGGCTCGAGCCGGGCCAGGTGCGCCTTCTGCCGTACTACACGAGCGTAAGCGTCGTGCGAGCTCTGGGCGATCGGCGCATGGTCGGCAGCATCGCTGACACGGCTCACCTCGAGTGAGCGAGCGGATCCGAGAAGACCTCGAGAACCAGTGCCGCGCGCGGCTCTCGCGGCCGGAACTGCGCGTCCTGTCCATCGAGCCCATCCCCGAGGGCCATTCCGGGTTCACCTACTTCGTCACCATCGACGACGCCAGCGGGCCGCGCCGCTTCGTCCTGCGCCTCCCCCCTCCCGGCGCTCGAGCGGCCGGCCCGGCCGACGTCGTTCGACAGGGCCGCATCATGGCCGCCCTGCACGCCGCGGGCCTGCCCGCTCCGGCCATCCCGATCCTCACCTCCGATCCCGTCGTGGACGGTCGCCCCTTCATTCTGATGGAGGCCGTCGAAGGCACTCGCATCGAGCGGGCCGGCGTCGACCAGCGACCACTCGACATTGCAGGATCCGCGGTGCGTGTCTTGAAGAGACTCCACGCCCTGCCCGTTGAAAAGACCGGCATCGGAGATGAACCGCCTGTTGGTCTGCAGGCCGAGATGCTGCGGTGGCTGTGGCTCATGGAGAGGGCGCCGGACGAGCTCACGCGCCGCGCGGGCGAACTCGGAGGTCTGCTGGCGGCGAAGCTGCCGGTGGAGCGGAAACCCACCCTCGTCCACGGTGATTTCCACTACGGCAACATGCTTTTCAGAGGGCACGAGGTCGTCGCCGTCCTCGACTGGGAGATCGCCCAGATCGGTCAGCCCCTCCTCGACCTCGGTTGCCTCTGCATCGTCTCCCACCGGCGAAAGTACGAGGGCGCCCCCAACCCGGGTGGCTCGGTCGATATCCCTGTCGAAGACCTGTATCGGTTGTACGGCGCTGAAGCGGATGAGATGCGCTGGTATCTCGCACTGAGCCTGTACAAGTACGCCTCGATCTTCGGCTACAACCTCATGCTCCACCGCCGCGGAAAGCGGCCCGACCCCATGTACGAAGGGTTGACGGGTACGATCGTCGGCATGATCGACGAGGGGATTGCGCTGCTCGAACCCAGCGCTTAGGAGACGACGAGATGGCCTGGGATTTTTCGACCGACCCCGAGTTCGAGAGCAAGCTCGAGTGGATGCGTGGCTTCATGCGGAAGGAGGTCTATCCGCTGGAGGTGCTCGACGCCGACGACGCGGGCTTCATGAAGGCGGTCCGCCCGCTGCAGGCCGAGGTGAAGAAGCAGAAGCTGTGGGCGACCCACCTCCCCCCTGAGCTGGGCGGGCAGGGGTACGGCCAGGTCAAGCTCGGGCTGATGCACGAGATCGAGGGCGCCTCGGTATGGGGCCCGATCGTGTTCGGCAACCAGGCACCCGACTCGGGCAACTCCGAGGTGCTCGCGCATTTCGGCACCGAGCCCCAGAAGAAGCGCTGGCTCTACCCGCTGCTCGACGGCCAGATCCGCTCGGCTTTCTCGATGACGGAGCCCGGCACGGCCGGCTCGGATCCGACCCTTCTCTCCACCACCGCCGAACTCAAGGGCGACGAGTGGGTGATCAACGGGCACAAGTGGTTCACATCGAACGGGATGATCGCCGATTTCCTCATCGCGATGGTCGTGACCGAGCCGGACGCCGACCCTTATGAGAAGGCGTCGATGATCCTGGTCCCCGCCGACGCCCCAGGCCTCAAGAAGGTGCGCAACATCCCGACCATGGCCGGAGAGCACGAACGGTTCGGCTACGGCCACGCCGAGATCATGTACGAGAACGTGAGAGTGCCCAAGGAGAACGTCATCGGCGAGCGCGGCCAGGGATTCTTGATCGCCCAGGCCAGGCTGGGGCCGGGACGCATCCACCACTGCATGCGCTGGCTTGGCCAGGCGCGCAGGGCGTTCGACATGATGTGCGAGCGGTCCCTCCAGCGCGAGTCCTTCGGCAAGAAGCTCGCCGGTCACCAGACGGTGCAGAACTGGATC
>JBGPOC010000285.1:0-3263 GCA_041487825.1 Candidatus Dormibacteraceae bacterium
ATCCAGCGCCCTGTGGCTCAAGAGAGCGAGCGTTCAACGGAGCTGACGACCGCCGCGAGTTAGGCTAGCTCCGGTGAGCGCACCGGCCGACGGCTGGCTCGAGCGCGACGGGATCGGCCTCCACTACCTCGAGTGGAAACCGGGGACCGTTTCCGAGAACCAACCGCCCTGCATCCTCCTCCACGGTCTGAGCTCCAACGCGCGGTACTGGGAGAGGCTCGCCCGTCACTTGCCTGATCGGCGGCTGGTCGCTCTCGACCAGCGCGGCCACGGTTTGACGGGCCGGCCGCCCCGTGCGCCGGCGTTTCCGGACGGCTACAAAATGCGGCGGCTGCTGGACGACGTCACCTTCGTCATCTCCGAGCTGCGCCTGCCGCCGCCTGTCGTCGTGGGCCATTCGTGGGGCGCCACGGTCGCCCTCGAGCTGGTGGGAACCATCCCCGGTCTCGCGTCGGGGTTGGTCTTCATCGACGGGCCGGTGCAGAGCGCCGCGAACCTGTTCAGCTGGGAAGAAGCTCAGGCGTTGATGCAGCCGCCCCTCCCACGGTTCGCTTCCTTCGACGACGCCGTCTCCGAATCGAAGCTGGATTTCGGTGGCGCCTGGGACCACGACCTGGAATCGTTCGTGAAAGACAGGGTGGTGACCGACGGTGACGCGCTGGTTCTGACGCTCAGCAGTCCCGTCCGGCTCGAGCTCCTGCGGGGCCTTTACGAGTCAGAGCCGGATTTGCTGTGGCCTCGCGTCGAGGTGCCGGCTGCGGCCGTACTCGCCAAGAGCGGCCCATCGAGGATGTCGAGCGCCAGAGAGCTGGGCGTCAAGCGCCTGGCGGAGCTCGGGCCCAACGTCGAGGTCATCTGGTACGACTCACCGCACGACATACCGATCTTCATGCCCGCGGAGGTGGCGTCGGTCGTCGAGCGCATCGCGTTGCTGGCTGCAGCCAGCCCGGCCTCAGAGACGACCGCCGGATAGCAGCTTCAAGGCCGCGAGCAGTACCGCCGCCCCGATGAATGCGACGACGAGGCTTCCCCAGAAACCGACTGTCGTGTTGACGTCGATGAAGAAGTGGAGGAGGAATCCACCGATGAATGCGCCGGCCACGCCGACCAGGATGTCGGCAAGGCAGCCAAAACCCCGACCGGCCACCACGCGTGCCGCGACCGCGCCCGAGATGAGGCCAACCAGGATCCACAACAGCCACGACCCTGGCTGGAGGTTGAGGTTCGCGGCCAGCGTCAATCCGCTGAGAACGAGTATCACGACTTCGCCAACCAGCTGGTGATCAATGTGAAGACCTCCTCGTTGTCCAGGTCGTTGAACGGCTCATGGTAGCGGCCTTCCAGCAACCTGAGCTCGCTCATCGCGGCGGCTTTGGCGTGCAGCTCCCTGCTGCCTTCGGGGTCGATCAAGCCGTCGTCCGTGCCGGCCAGGATCAGGAACGGGACCTTGATCTCTCCGGCGTGTTCGAGGATGTGCGTGGTCGCCGCCAGCCATTCGGTATACAGGCGGCTCGAGATCTTGGCGTGGACCAGCGGGTCGGTCCGGTATGCCTCGACGACCTCGGGGATTCGTGAAAGCAGCTTCGGGTCTACCTCGTTGTCGAGGGCGAGCGTCGGCATCACCTTGGACGCCGCCTTCCCGAGCGTGATCTTCCACGCCGGCACGGCAACCTTCACCTTGAGTGCCGGGCTCGACACGATGAAGCGCCGGATGCCGGGCAGCTTCCCGGCGAGAACCGTGCTCAGGAGGGCCGCCCCTCCGAAGGAATGCCCGACCGGCACCACCTCTCCGCCGGCGGTCGCGGCCACGTGCTTCACGAATGCGGACACGTCGTCCGTCCACTGTGACCAGGAGTCGACGTGGCCCCGCCGGCCGGGGGTCTTGCCATGGCCGCGCAGGTCGACCGCGAACGTGCCCATTCCGTGCCCCGCCATCCCCTTGGCGAAGCGCTCATACCGGCCGGCATGCTCGCCGAGGCCGTGCACCGCCGCGAACGTGACTTGGGCCCCAGCCTGCGGCCAGGCGCGGTACGCGATCCTGACCCCGCCGGTGGACTCTATGAATCCTTCGGCTGCGATCGCGCCCTCAGGTGCCAAGGTGACCGAAGCCTCTCAGGATCTTGAGCGCCTCCTGTTCAGCCTCCAGCAGGGTGGGCGCGTAGGCCCTTATGCCGCACAGCGCGTATGCCCACTCGGGGCTGGAGGGACCTTGCGAGTGGAGACGGAACGAGGGCGGCTAGAAGAGGATGCGGTCCCCCTCGCCTTTCGTGATCACCGGCCGCTTCGCGAGCACGTCCTCCAGCGACTGTCCGTTGGGTAAGCGGCCATTGTGGAACTCCAGCCGGCGCAGCTTGGCCAGAGGGTGGTCTTCATCCCTGGTGGCCACGCGGATGCCGTACTCGGCGCTGAGGTCGCGCATGAAGATCGTGACGATCAGGGCGTCGGTTTCGTCGCCGGCCATCTTCACGAAGCCGGCCGCGCTCAGATCGTCCTTGTCCTCCATGCGCGCATGACGGAAGAACTCCATCTCGAACAGGCCGGTCGAGCGCGAGCTTGCCACCCAGGGCGTATCGCACCGCCACGCCCGGGCGGCGGCGAGCGTCTCGAACTGCTCGTGAACGCGCTCGAGGCGCCTCTCGGTCAGCCCATCGATTCGGTAGTGGAGAACTCTTCGCACGCCGACTCCTAGCCTACCGGTTCACAGCGGAGGTCGCGCTTGCTCGCGCGCTTGCCGCATCGCCTCCTCCTGCCACGGCGGGGCGTGAATCTCAACCGCCAGGCGATCGGCTCCGGCCGCGAGCAGGAAGTCCCCCCTTCGGGCGGTCTCGAGAAAGCCGCGCTGATGACGGCTCAGCTGAAACGTGCGCTGTAGCTTGGCCGCCTCACCGGGCCTCTGGACGCCGAAGAACAGGATCGCCGGGTTGGTGGCGACGACGGCGCCCTGGTCCGAGCTGAGGAGGTCGCCGGGATTCTGCGTCGCGAAGACCAGCGATCCGTCGTACTTGCGGATCCTCCGCGCGAGGCTCACGACGAACCTTCGGATCGTCGGATCTTCGAAGAGAAGTCCGAGCTCGTCCACGATGAGCATGCGGCGCCGATCCTTGCGCTTGATCCGGGTCCACAGAGCCTCAGCGAGGAGGAAGTGGACGGGTGCGACCATCTCGTCCCGCAGCTCGCGCATTCCGAACACCACGATCCGGGCGTCCAGGTCGATGTTCGTCGGAGCGCTGAACATCCGCCCCAGGCTGCCGTTCACCCAACGC
>JBGPOC010000286.1:0-3211 GCA_041487825.1 Candidatus Dormibacteraceae bacterium
ATCCGCTACCACCCCGACGTGTCGCTCAACGAGGTCAAGGCGCTGGCGATGTGGATGACCTGGAAATGCGCCGTCGTCAACATCCCCTTCGGCGGTGCCAAGGGCGGCATCATCGTGAACCCCAAGGAGCTCTCGCTAAACGAGCTCGAGCACATGACGCGGCGCTTCGCCAGCGAGATCTCAATTCTCATCGGCGCCGACCGCGACATCCCCGCCCCGGACGTCAACACGGACGGCCAGACGATGGCGTGGATCATGGACACCCTGTCGATGCAACTCGGTTACTCGGTCCCGGCATCCGTGACCGGGAAGCCGATCGAGGTCGGCGGCTCGCTCGGACGCATCGAGGCCACCGGCCGCGGCGTCACCATCTGCGCGATGGCGGCGCTCGAGCACCTCGGCAGGCTGCCGCATCAGACGCGTGTCGCCGTCCAGGGTTTCGGCAACGTCGGCAGCATCAGCGCGAAGCTGCTTGAAGAGGCCGTGTGCACCGTGGTCGCGGTCTCGGAAGACTACGGCGGCATCTACAACCCCCTGGGCCTGTCGATCAAGCGCGTGCTCGAGTACCGCGCCCGCGAGAAGACGCTGCGTGGATTCCCAGGCTCGCAGGAAATCGGCAACCAGGAGCTTCTCGGCGTCGACTGCGACATGCTCGTTCCGGCCGCCATCGGCAACCAGCTCACGTCGCGGAACGCGCGCGACGTCAAGGCGAAGCTGATCGTCGAGGGCGCCAACGGGCCGACGACACCCGAGGCGAACGAGATCTTTCGCGAGCGCAACATCTTCCTCGTCCCCGACATCCTTGCCAACGCGGGCGGGGTGACCGTCTCCTACTTTGAGTGGGTGCAGGACCTCCAGTCCTTCTTCTGGTCCGAGCATGAGGTCAACCAGAAGCTCAAGGCGATCCTGTCGAGGGCGTTCGCCGAGGTCCTCAAAACCAAGCTCGAGCGCAAGATCGACATGCGGATGGCCGCGTACATCCAGGCGGTCTCCCGCGTCGCCGGCGCCACACGCGAGCGCGGCCTCTACCCCTAAGAAGGCGCGGGTGAGGACGTAAGTCCTCCCCCGCGGAACCCCCACCTGTTAGCCGCCGCGCATGTAGGGGTTTGGAGAGGTCGTCTTGGTGCCGGCCGGAATGAATCCGGCCTTGAGCTCCACTCAGCTCTGACTAAAGTTCTCTCGTCCTGAAGCTCCAGATGCTCAGGGCGAGCATGATCGCGAACCACAACGCTACCCAGGCCAGGAACTGGACCGGGGGTGGATCCACGGCGCTGAACGGGTTCGCGCGACCTACGGCGCCGGCCGCCCGCAGCGACGCGAGGACCACGTCCGGCTCCATCGCGTAGACGGCGCCGCGCCACAGCCCGTCCGTGGGCAGTATCAGGTGGCTGACCGTGCCGATGTTCTCGATCGCCTGGTTCTGCAGGCTCACGCCGATGTCGCCCACGACGCCGGCGATCCACGCCATCAGCCACGCGACCAGAGCGATGACGCCACCTGTGATGCCTGAGAGACGAGTCGACAGCAGGAGGCCGAGCGAGAGGAGCGCGAGTCCCTCAGCGCCGACGAACAGCACCAGCTCGACCGGGTGGGGCGGCACGTACCCGGTCGCCCAATCGACAGCCGCGATCTCGAGGAACGCAGAACCCGCCGCGTAAATGCCGACTAGCACCGCCAGCCCGAGCCACTTGCCGATCACGACCTCGCCGCGGCGCACCGGTCGCGCCAGCATCGACAGCAGCAGGCCGCTCTCGACCTCACTCGAGATGAGCGGGCCGGCGACGACCGCAGCGCTGAGGGCCAGCACGCCGCTGTACATGAAGGTGACCACGATCAGCAGCTGGGAGGTGATCAGGGAGACCTGCACGGGCGGAAGGGGGGTGCCGTCGCTTCGGGTGACGGTCGTGATCTTGTGAAAGCCCCAGGCCGAGAACCCGACCACGAGCAGGGTAAGGATCAGAAGCGCGAGAAGCAGCCTTCGGCGCGAAGCCTCCTGCACGGTGAGGCGGGCGATCACGAGGGCCGGCATCGCCTCAGCCCTCCGCTTCCAGCAGCTGCAGGAAGCGGTCCTCCAGCGTCTGGTGCCGCGGCGCCACCTCGTACACCCTTGCCCCCATCGCGACCAGCGCGGCGACCAGCTCCGGCACTTTTTCGGCGTTGAGGTTGGTGAACGTGAGCTGGTCGCCTTCGTCGTCGATGTGGCCGAAGCTCACGAGCTTGGCCTTGTCAGCCGGCGCAATCCCGGTGGCCCGCACGCGGACCGTGGTCCCGCTGAGCAGCTGGTCCATCGTGCCGGATGCGATCACGCGACCGTGGTCCACCACCGCCACGCGGTCGCACACCTGCTCGACCTCGCTGAGGAGGTGGGAATTCAGGAACACGGCCGTTCCACGAGACGCGAGGCCGCGGATGATTTCTCGCACGTCGTGGCGCCCCACCGGATCGAGCGCCGACGTGGGCTCGTCCAGGAACACGAGCTCCGGCTCGCCCAGCAGAGCGACCGCAAGGCCCAGGCGCTGCTGCATGCCCTTCGAGAAGGTTCCCACGCGATCGCCCGCGCGCTCTGTCAGACCGACGGTCTCGAGAGCGCTGGTGATCTCGTCCTTCCAGCTGGAGCGCGGCAGCGGGGCCAGCTCGCAATGAAGCGCCAGGACCTCTCGCGCCGAGAGCCAGGCCTGGTAGCGGAAGAGCTCCGGCAGGTAGCCGATCCGGCGGCGGGTCTTCAGGTCGCCGATCGGCTGCCCGAGCAGCCAACCCTCGCCGGACGTCGGAGCGATGAGCCCGAGAAAGAGCTTCACCGAAGTCGTCTTGCCCGCGCCGTTCGGCCCGAGGAACCCGAAGACCTCGCCGCGGGGCACCGTCATCGAAAGCCCCGCCAGCGCGACCGTGGACCCAAAGCGCTTCGAAAGCTCGACGGTGTGGAGCGCGGGCGAGCCGGCGGCCACCCCTTCCGGAGTGGCCGCTGTTGATATCTCGGCTACGTCAGCCACGAGTGCAGGCTATACCGCCCTTCTAGTGAAGGTGGTTGGCGATATCCAGCACCTGGCTCTGCTTGAGCGTTCCCGCGACGCCGTAGACGACACCGCCCTTGATCCAGATCACCCCTGCGCCGAGGCCCGTGTTGTCACCGAGGGCCACGCCACCGACGCCCTGGACCTGAACCGAGGTCGAGGTTGCGTACTCGACCGGGATCGGGATGGGCAGGGTCGTG
>JBGPOC010000287.1:0-3211 GCA_041487825.1 Candidatus Dormibacteraceae bacterium
CGGCGCAGCTCGCCAGACGGCATGCGCACCACGGCGTAGTCGCCTTCCTTGGCCAGCAGCTGGGCTGACGTGCCCGCCGAGCGCACCAGCTGGCCGCCGCGCCCGAGCGTCAGCTCGATGTTGTGGATCGTCGACCCGACCGGGATGTTGGCCAGAGGGATGGCATTGCCGACGCGGACCGGCGCCTCCTCCCCGCTCTCGATCGGATCGCCGACCTTGAGGCCGAGCGGCGCGAGGATGTAGCGCTTCTCGCCGTCCTTGTAGTGGATCAACGCGATGCGAGCGCTGCGGTTGGGGTCGTACTCGATGGTCGCGACGCGGCCCGGGATGCCGTGCTTGTCACGCTTGAAGTCGATCTTCCGGTACAGCTTTCGGTAGCCACCGCCCTGGTGACGCGTCGTGATGCGACCCTGGTTGTTCCGTCCCGCATGGGTTGGAATCGATTCCAGCAGCGTCTTCTCCGGCTCGTCCGTGGTGATCTCCTCGAACCCGGAGATCGTCATGAAACGGCGACCCGGGCTGGTCGGCTTGAACTTGCGTAGTGGCATGGTTTCTATACGCTCCCGAACAGCCCTTCAATGGACCCCACGAAATCTTCGATTTCGCGGGGACCCCCCAATGCCATGACCGCGGTTGTCCTAAACACTTCCGAACAACCCTTCAATCTTTTGGCCGGGGCCGAGGGTGACGATCGCCTTCTTCCAATCGGCGGTGTGGCCGATCGATCCAATCCGCCGCATGCTGCGGCGGCGCTTCCCTCGCATGCTCACGGTGTTGACATCCCGGACCTTGATGCCCTGCGTCTCGTACTGCTCCTCGAGCGCCTTCTTGATGTCCGTCTTGGAGGCGTGTGCGGCGACGCGGAACGTGTACCGGCCCTGGGTGTAGAGCTGGTACGTGCGCTCGGTGATGACCGGGCCGATCACGATCTCGGAGGCGGCTCTTGTCGTCATATCGCCTCGTCCTCGCTCTCTACGTGCTCGTGCTCGTGATTCACCGCGCCCTTCGACCTCGAGCGGGACTCAGGGCGACTGAAGTTCTCTTCGAGCAGCTCGAGACAGTCCTTCGCGAGCAGAAGGTACGTGTGGGTGAACAGGTCGCGGATGTTCAGGTTGCGGGCGAGGATGATCTTGGCACCGGCAAGATTCTCGAAGGATCGGCTGACCACGTAGCTCGGTGCAGGCAGGACCACCAGCGTGGTGTCGTCGGCACCGATCGCCGTGATGAGGTCCGCGGCCTGCTTGGTGCGCGGCTCCTCGAACCCGAACCCGTCGATCACCCTGACGAGGCCTTCGAGCGCCTTCTGCTACAGGGCCGAGCGAAGCGCCAAGCGGCGCATCTGCTTGGGCATTCGCTGGGTGTAGTCGCGTGGATGCGGTCCGAACACCACGCCACCGCCCTTCATGGACGGCTCCCGGATGGAACCGTGGCGTGCGCGGCCCGTTCCCTTCTGGCGATACGGCTTGGCTCCGCCACCCGAAACGACGCCGCGGGTCTTGGTCGAGGCCGTGCCCTGGCGCGCGTTCGCCATCTGGCGCACGTAGGCCTGGTGCATCACCGGCGCGTTCGGCTCCTCGGCAAAGATGACCTTGGGCAGCAGGACGTGGCCCTGGCGCTCGCCGGAGGAATCGAACAGCGGCGCCTGGAGCGGATCCTCGTCCTTCTCCTTCTCACTGCGCTTGGCGGCGGAGGCCTTCGCCCTGAGCTCGGTCTTCGCCTCGGCCGTCTTGGCCTTGGCGGCCGTCTTCCTGGCCGCCATCAGACCTTCCTCCCGGTCGGCTTGCCGGAGGGGCCCTTGACCTTCTGCGGCTTGGTCGATTGGCGGACCAGGACCAGCGCGCCCTTGCCGCCGGGCACACCACCCTTGATCAGCAGGAGGTTCCGCTCGGGGTCGACCCGAACGACCTTGTACGCCCGGGCCGTGGTGCGTACGTTGCCCATCTGTCCGGACATGCGCACGCCCTTGAAGACGCGCGCCGCGTCGGTGGCGCCGATGGCGCCCGGTTGCCTCACGTTCATGGAGCCGTGCGATTCGGGGCCGCGGCTGAACTTATGCCTCTTGATGAGCCCCTGGAAGCCTTTTCCCTTCGAGGTGGACGTGACATCCACGATCTCGCCGGCGCTGAATATCTCCGCCTTGAGCTCCTGACCTGCCTCGAGGCCCTCGTAGCCACGGATCTCGACGATGTGGCGGTGGGGCTCGACGCCGGCGTGCTTGAACTCACCAAGCTGCGGCTTGGTGAACTTGCGGTCGGGGGCGGCCTCGAAGGCGATGCGCGCGGCCGAGTACCCGTCCTTCTCTGTCGTGCGCAAACCGACCACCTTGCAGGGCCCGGCCTCGAGCACGGTCACGGCCGAGGTCGTCCCATCCGGGTTGAACAGCTGAGTCATACCCAGCTTGCGCGCGAGAAGGCCCTTCATCCCTTGATCTCGATGCTCACGCCGGCGGGCAGGCTGAGTCGCTGCAGCGCATCGACGACGCGCGGGTTGATTTCGAGGATGTCGATGATGCGTTTGTGGGTCCGCATTTCGAACTGCTCGCGAGAGTCCTTGTCGATGAACGGTGAGCGGATCACCGTCAGCTTGGAAATCTCGGTGGGAAGTGGAATGGGGCCCGCGGTGCGCGCGTTGGCTCGGCGAGCGGTCTCCACGAGCTTGTCCGCCGCCTGGTCCAGGACCCTGTGGTCGTAGGCCTTGAGCCGAATCCGAATCCTCTGCGCCATTAGTTAGAGAGCCCTTCCTGTTCCGGTCTGAAATCGCGGTGATGGGGTGCGGATTTCAGACCGAAGTGCGCGTGGCAACAGGTGGCCTGGGGTCCCCCAGGCCGCCTCACCGTGTGCGAGCACCATGCGCGAGGAGCCCGCCATGGTCGTTGTTAGTTGCAGTTCAGTTGCCATCCGCACGTTTCGTGCCCCTTTCCCCTCTTCTTTACTTGATGACTTCCGTGGCGACACCGGCGCCGACGGTCTTGCCGCCTTCGCGGATGGCGAACCGGAGCCCCTGTTCGATGGCGATGGGCTCACCCAGCGTGATCTCCATCACGACGTTGTCGCCGGGCATGCACATCTCGACGCCTTCGGGGAGCTTGACCTCGCCCGTGACGTCGGTGGTCCGCATGTAGAACTGCGGGCGGTAACCCGTGAGGAACGGCGTGTGACGGCCACCCTCTTCCTTGGTCAGCACGTAGACCTGCGCCAGGAACTGGGTATGC
>JBGPOC010000288.1:0-3187 GCA_041487825.1 Candidatus Dormibacteraceae bacterium
CGATGGATCGATCACGCTCACCTGTCGGGCCTGGGCGGTCAGGGGCCGCCCGTAGACAAACCCTTGTGAGCCGCTAGTGGTTGCAGGCGAAAGTTCCCGTGACCCTCGCGGGCGACACAGGGGTCGATGTATCGATCGGGCGGTCGGGACGTGTTGGCGCGACGTTGAAGTCGCCGTCGATCCGCCCTCGGGCCACGCCGTTTGATGAAGTAACCGTGACCGAGCCGGACTGAGGAGTGTAACCGACCTCGGTCGGATCGCGAGGCGTAACTGCGACCACCGCCGCCGTGATCGCGCCGCTGCCGGCAGGGCCCGACCCTGGTGGGCCAGGAAGGAATACGCCAGGATCGATCTTAAGCGTCTGCTCCGCTGCCTCCGAGGGCAGTGCGCCATCGAAACTCACAGACAGGATGTACCGGCGTGAAGAGCTCCGGAGTTGATTGTTGAGGCCGAACTGCGACACGCTGGACGTCTGTCCATCTGCGGTTCCGGTGATGGTCTGATTTGGGCAAGCGGGTCGGTCGCGCGTGCACGCTTCAACTGAGTGTCCGTCGGCGAACACCAGCTGGATGTTGACAGCGTCCGCAGAGGTGCAAGGGCCGCTCCCGGTCGGCGCAGGCCCTGGAGCATCGATGTTGTCATTGACCCACCATGCCGCCCAGCCGATCCCGGCGATCAGAAGCGCCACCACGATCACGGATGCGGACAACAGCCCGATCCGCCACCGTCGACCTCCGCTGAATGAACTCATCACGGCCGCATTTTCACGCCGATCCGGTGTCACCGGAAGTCTCACGAGGGTCTCAAAATTGGACCCTAGCTTCCTACCCTCGGCAGGGCGACCGCGCCGGAGTGCGGCACGACCACCACGGTGTTGACGAGTCGACCGATCCCCTCGATTTCGATCGCCACCACGTCACCTGCTTGCGCCGTGTAGGGGAACGGCGGCACCAGCGATGTGCCGGTGAGAACCCACGCTCCATGAGGCAGGGGGTATGCGGAGTGCACGACGGCCACAAGCTCAGCAGGGTCCCGGACCATGTCCGACACGTTAGCGAGGCCGGCGAACACATCGCGTCCATCACGCGTGACCGCCATCCGAATCTGGGCGTGAGACGGGTCCGCCTCCCAGGCCAGCACGGCCACCGGGCCGATGGAACAGCTTCTGTCATAAACCTTGGCCTGCGGCAGGTAAAGCGGGTTCTCGCCCTCGATGCTGCGGGAGCTCATGTCGTTTGCGCAGGCGTATCCGACCACGTCGCCTCGACTGTTCGACAGCACCGCAAGCTCCGGCTCCCGAACGCTCCAGGTCGAATCCGGCCGCACGCCGATCTCACCTCCGTGACCCACCACGCGCCAGCCGGCCGCCTTGAAGAACAGCTCCGGGCGCTCGGCTGCATACACCTTTGCGTAGACGTCCGACGAGCCGGACTCTTCCATCCGCGCTGCGCGGCTGCGCAAGTAGGTGACTCCACACGCCCAGACTTCTTGCGACTCGGCCGGCGGAAGCAGCGTGCAGCCTGCGGGATCAATTTCTACTGTTGCTCGCTCGATCGCGGAGGTCATCTCGGCTCGAGGCAGGCACAGCAGCTCATCCAGGCTCTCGTCCAACTGTCTGAGGCGGCCTCGCGACCAGAGGGCGATCTTGGCGCGCCGGCCTTGCTCAAGCCGGACGAGGCACGGCCTCGATGGCAGGTCAGCGGCCTTGATCGGCACGCCTCCATCGTACTGAGCGGAGTGTCCGAATCAGCAGTCGAACCCGGGGATCATGGGGAACCGCCGCAGGGTCTAGTCGGTCGTCAGCACCCCACCCAGCCGGTCAGCTGTTGCACCTTGATCCGATCCAGGCCACGGACCATCGAATTCTTCCCCACGCGCAGCAGGGGGACTTGCTCGCCGTCCAGCTGCTCCCACTCGCGCATGGCGGATGGATCGCGATTTACCCGGCGATACACGAACTCGACGCCGAGCTCGTTCAGCAGGTCCACCATCGCGCGGGAATCGCGGGAATCGTCGGAGCCGTACAGGACCGTCTCGTTGCTGTCCATCGCTTTGGGTAACCCCCAGACTAGGCGGGTTCCGACCATAGGGCCAATCAATTGTTCCGATGCCAAGCATAGGAATCGTTGATGCGGCTTGAATGCCGCTGCGATCAGACGGAGTGTTGCTGGAGGAGGTCTGCGATCGAGCCTTCGAACTTGGCCAGCTGCTTGTGGACCTCGATCACCTCGTCGGAGCTCACCGGCTCCGTGGGGTCGATATCCGTCTGGTGCTCGGTCCATTCCGTGCCACACTCGCACCGGTGGAACAGGTAGCGATCGGTGTGGGATCTGTAGAGGCAGACCGACGCCTCCTGCAGACGCCGTCCGCAAGCACACTTGCCCTTGTCTGGTTCCAGCTTCGACTTTTGCAATGACGTGTTCCTTGACCTGTATAACGAACCAGATTGCAGTTTCGTTGCGCGGATCCTACTCCAGTGCGCAGCGATTTGGAAAATTTGAACGCTCGGGCGGCTCCAGGGTATGGAACTAGGCTGAATTCAGCTCCGACATGAGGGCTTCGAGGTCTCGCACCCGTTCCGTCCGCGCAGCGTGCTCGAGCGTCTGGTATTGCGAAAGGACGTCGACGAAGCCGGCGCCGACGTCGTAGCCATGCCGGCGCAGCAGGTCCCGCCCTTTGTCACCCAGGCGGGAAAGGACGTCCCGCACCTTGCTGTCCGGTCCGAAGGCCTCAGGCACTCGGCGCCTCGAGCTGGCGGAGGATCACCCGATGCCCGTGCCAGTGGTCCGGAACCCCGGACGGAGCATCACCCGTATAACTGAGCTCCAGGCTCCAGATCCCATCCGCCTGCACTGGTGCCACCGAGAACTTGGTCTTGACTCCCTGGCGCTGGAGGTCCTGGAGCAGCGCCACGCCGTAGAGCACCAGGGCTCCGGGAAGGTTGTTGGTGTTGATACGGCCACCCTCGCTGGAGCCGTCGACGCCGGACGTACGCGAACCGAGGGCGTGGGTCACGCCGACAAGGTTAACCTGCTTAAAGCCCCTCTCCCTGGCCCTCTCCCCTGCCGGGAGAGGGAAGAAGCGGCTTGCGCGCTCGGAGCGCCGCGAGGATCGCCTCGACGGTCGCTTCGTAGCCCAGGCGGCCGGTGTCGAGGACCAGGTCGTAGTGCGTGGGCAGGTTGCGGTC
>JBGPOC010000289.1:0-3171 GCA_041487825.1 Candidatus Dormibacteraceae bacterium
ACGTTGTGCTTGACTCCACGCTTCTCGAGCATGCGCGACAGTCGCTCTGACTTCTCGACGGAAACGGTGCCGACCAGCACCGGGCGCTTCTCCTTGTTCATCTCGACGATCTCGTCGATGACAGCTTCGAACTTCGACTTCTCGCTCTTGTAGATGACGTCGGGGTGGTCGGTACGGACCATCCTGCGATGCGTGGGGATGATCACCACGTCGAGCCCGTAGATCTTGTGGAACTCCTCCGCCTCGGTCAGCGCCGTGCCTGTCATCCCGGCCAGCTTCTCGTACTGGCGGAAGTAGTTCTGGACGGTGATGGTGGCGATCGTCTTCTGCTCCTGCTGGACCTTGACGCCCTCTTTCGCCTCCACCGCCTGGTGCAGGCCATCCGACCACCGCCTTCCGGGCATCGTCCGGCCGGTGAACTCGTCGACGATGATCACCTCGCCGTCCTTGACCAGGTATTCCTGGTCGCGCTGGAACAGCGCCTTCGCCTTGAGCGCCTGGTTGATCTGGTGCGCCTCGATCACGTTCTCGAGGTCGTAGATGTTGCGGATTCCGGTCCAGCGCTCCATCTTCGCAATGCCGGCTTCGGTCAGCGACACCGACTTGTGCTTGAGGTCGACCTCGTAGTCGTCGCCCTCGACCAGTCGCGCTGCCCACCTTGTGTACTCGTAGTACTTCTCGGTCGACTCCTCCGATTGGCCCGAGATGATGTGGGGCGTTCGCGCCTCGTCGATCAGGATCGAGTCCACCTCGTCCACGATCGCGTAATTGAGCGTGCGCTGGGCGCACTGCGCGAGGTCGCGTGCCATGTTGTCACGCAGGTAGTCGAAGGCAAGCTCGGAGTTGGTGGCGTAGGTGATGTCGGCGAGGTAGGACTCGCCTTTGGTCACCGGCCGCAGATGCTGCAGCCGAGTGTCGCCGTGGGTCTCGTCGAGAAACTCGGGATCGTACACGTACGTGGCCGACGAGCCGACGTTGATGCCGACGCTGAGCCCGAGGAGGTGATAGATGGGTCCCATCCAGCCCGCGTCTCGCCGCGCCAGATAGTCGTTGACGGTGACCAGGTGGACGCCCTTGCCGGTCAGTGCGTTGAGGTAGAGTGCCAGGCTTGCCACGAGCGTCTTGCCTTCACCGGTCTTCATCTCGGCGATCCGCCCCTGGTGCAGGACGATCCCGCCGACCAGCTGAACGTCGAAATGGCGGAGACCGATAGTTCGGCGGGACGCTTCGCGGCAGAGCGCGAAAGCCTCGATCAGGAGGTCGTTGAGGTCCTCCCCGTCCTTCGCCCGCGTGCGCAGCTCATCCGAGCGCGCGCGCAAAGCGGTGTCGTCGAGCGCCTCGAGCTCGGGCTCGAGTTCGGTGATCGCCGCCGCAACGGCGAGGTGACGCTTGATCTCCCGCTCGTTCGGGTCGAACAGCTTTGTGAGGCTAGGCACTGGATCTAGGTTACCGGGAAGCGGCCGACCCCAAACTCACAGCTGTTCAGGAGGGAATTACCGGCTTGATGATCCCGACCGAGCCGTCGGCGCGGCGGAAGGCGATCTGGACCGTCCCCGAATCCTCGTCGAGGAACACATGGAAGCTCTGTCCATCCGATTCCAGCTCGGAGATCGCTTCCTCGACGGACGCCGGGTGCAGCTTCAAGTGGATCCTTTCAGGCTCCGTGGAACGCTCCGGGCCGTGCTCTTCCGGTTGGGGCCCACGGGCCGGCGACACCACCTTCTTACGGCTGGTGCGTTTCTCCTTGAGCTTGACCACCTGGCGGTCGATCTTGTCCAGGGCCAGGTCCAGGGCGGATTGGGCGTCCGTCCCGCTCTCGTGAGCCGACAACAAAGGTGCCCGCCGGCCGTCAACGCGCACATTGATGCGGCAAAGGACCCTCGTCAGCCCGCTGCGCTTTGGCTCCGCGGCGAACTCGACCTCCGCCTCGGCCACTTTGCCGGAATGGCGCGCCAGTCGAGTCAGCTTGCGCTGCGCGTACTCGCGCAGGTCCGGCGACGCGCCGACCGTGCGGTCGTGCAGGACGACCTTCACAGCCCGAGTATAAGGACTGAAAAGGCGCGTTGCCGGTCCGTGCCCCTCTCCCCTAGCCCTCCCCCCTGAAGGGGTGAGGGAGATCAGGTTCGGACTTGATTTACTTGGTCGAGGGCTTGTACCCGGCCGGCGGCGGGAACAGGGTCAGGATCTCCTTCGGAAGCGGGATGCCCTGGGCGAAGATGCGGTCGAGAATCTTCGGGCGCAGGCCGGTCGGCTTGAAGTCGGAGATCACCTTTCCATCGGCGGTGGCGCCCTTCTGCTCCAGCACGAAGATGTCTTGCATCGTGATGATGTCCATCTCCATGCCCACGATCTCGGCGATGGCGGTCACCTCGCGCGAGCCGTCGCGCATGCGGTTCAGCGGGCAGATGATGTTGATGGCTGAGGCCACCTGCTGGCGGATGGCCTGGACCGGGAGATCGACGCCGGCCATGAGGACCAGGGTCTCGAGGCGGGCGAGGGCGTCGCGCGGGCTGTTGGCGTGGATGGTCGTCATGGATCCGTCGTGGCCGGTGTTCATGGCCTGGAGCATGTCGAGCGCCTCTCCGCCGCGGCACTCGCCGACGACGATTCGCTCGGGGCGCATGCGCAACGCGTTGATCACCAGGCGCTGGATCGTGACCTCGCCCTCGCCGTTGATGTCTCGCGGGCGCGTCTCCAGCCGGCACACGTGCTCCTGGTGAAGCTGCAGCTCGGCCGCGTCCTCGATGGTCACGATTCGATCCTCGATCGGGATGAACCCCGAGAGCACGTTCAGGAACGTGGTCTTGCCGGTGCCCGTGCCCCCCGAGATGATGATGTTCGCCTTGGCCAGGACGGCCGCCTTGAGGAAGCCAAAGCCGGCCTCGTTGCAGCTGCCGAAGCGAATCAGGTCCTCGACCTGGAATGGATCGCGCGAGAACTTCCGGATCGTCAGCAGCGGGCCGTTCAGGGCGAGGGGCCTGATGACCGCGTTCACGCGGGAGCCGTCGGCGAGGCGGGCATCGCAGAGTGGCTGGCGCTCGTCGATGCGCCGGCCCACCGTGCGCACGATGAACTGGATCACGTTGAGAAGGTGGTCCTCGTCCGTGAACTTGATGTTCGTCAGCACGACCTTGCCGCCCATTTCGACGTAGACGTGGTCGGTGCCGTTGA
>JBGPOC010000290.1:0-3117 GCA_041487825.1 Candidatus Dormibacteraceae bacterium
CGCACGCGACCAGTGCGCCAGCCGGCGCAGGTCGGCCATGTCGCCGATGCCCCAGCTGTCCTTTGAGCGGACCGCATAGAGCTGCACCGCCCAGCCCCACGCCCGGTCGGGCGCCGGCGTGCACGGGTCAGCAGGCAGGTTGAGGCGCCGTGCGCGGGGCGGGCGATCGCGTGTCGCGCCCATCGCGGAGAGGATCGCCTCCTCCGTCTGGGTCGTGGTCTCGACCAGGTCGCCCCGGTAGCCGAAGTACGAGGGCAGCACACCCCACCGGACGGAACGCTCAGACATCGTCGCAAGTATCCGCAAGTCCGCCGGCGGGCGGCGTACGATGCTGCCATGGCCGTCGCCGAGGGCCTCGAGGTCGCGCGTTTTCTGAAAGACCAACCCAAGAAGCTGTTCATCGGCGGGAAATGGGTGGCGTCGGCCTCTGGCAAGACTTTCGCGACCATCGACCCCTCCAACGGGGAGGTCCTCGCGCAGGTTGCGGAGGCGGGAGCAGAGGACGTCGACCGTGCCGTCGCGGCCGCGCGAAGGGCACACGACAGCGGAATCTGGCGAGACCTACCGCCGGCCGAACGGGCCAAGGCGCTGTGGCGCGCGGGTGACCTGATCGAGGAGCGGGCCACCGAGTTCGCCCAGCTCGAGAGCCTGGACAACGGAATGCCCATCAACGACGCGCTGCTCTTCCACGTTCCCCTCAGCGCGGCCACCTTCCGCTACTACGCGGGCTGGGTGACCAAGCTCGACGGCGGGACGCAGCGAACCTCGTTCCCGGGTCAATATCTCAGCTACACGCTTCGTGAACCGGTGGGTGTGGTGGGCCAGATCATCCCCTGGAATTTCCCTCTCTTGATGGCGAGCTGGAAGGTTGCGCCGGCGCTCGCCTGTGGCAACACGGTCGTCCTCAAACCATCGGAGGAGACGCCGCTGAGCGCGCTCCTGCTGGCGGAGATCCTGGAAGAAGCGGAGATCCCACCCGGCGTGTTCAACCTCGTGCCGGGACGGGGCGAGACGGCGGGCGCGCGCCTGTCTGTTCATCCTCAGGTCGACAAGATCGCCTTTACGGGCTCGACCGAGGTCGGCAAGCTGATCGCCAAGGCCTCGGCCGAGAGCAATCTCAAGCGCGTCAGCCTCGAGCTGGGAGGGAAGTCGCCCAACATCGTGTTCGCCGACGCCGACCTTGCGCGAGCGGTGTCGGGCGCTTTCCTGGGCATCTTCTTCAACCAGGGCCAGGTCTGTTCGGCCGGGTCACGACTGTTCGTCCAGAAGAAGGTCTACGACCGGACGGTCGGCGAGCTGACCGAGACCATCCAGCATCTGCATCTCGGCCCGGGGATCGATCCCATGACCCAGATGGGCCCGCTGGTTTCGAAGACGCAGATGGACCGGGTTCTTGGCTACATAAGCGTGGGCAAGGAGGAGGGCGCGCGGCTCGTCGCCGGCGGAGGCCGGGCTGAGGGGCTTGGCGCCGGTTTCTTCGTGAAGCCGACGGTGTTCGCCGACGTGGACGGCAAGATGCGGATCGCCAAGGAGGAGATCTTCGGGCCGGTGCTGGCTGCGATCCCGTTCGACGACGAGGACGACCTGATCGCGAAGGCGAACGACAGCATGTACGGGCTGGTCGCAGGCGTCTGGACCAGCGACGTCAAGCGGGCACATCGCGTGGCGCATGCGCTCCAGGCAGGCACCGTCTATGTGAACTGTTACAACGTGGCCGATCCGGCGACACCGTGGGGCGGCGTGAAACAAAGCGGCTGGGGCCGCGAGCTCGGTCCCTACGCGCTCGACCTCTACACCGAGATCAAGAACGTCATCGTGGACATCGCCTGACAGGTTGGGGAGCGGCTGCACCCGATGCGGGTGTGGGAGGCGATCGAGGCGAGCCGAGTAAGTGCTGACTCTGCCCCTGTTGTCTCGTCAATCGACTCACGTCAGCCACTCACCCAGACCGGCTCGCGCTTGAAGTCATTGCCGCCGATGACCTGCGTGAGGTCACGCCCGTCGGCGAGGATCACGTACAGGCCGTTGACGGGGTGTGCGAAGGGATTCGAGGTGGGGTCGAGGGCGAACATGATCATCGAGCCGTCCGGCGACCACGTGGGCGTGATCGCATATCGGCCGCCCGGGTCCTTGAACACCTGCGTCAGGTTCGTTCCGTCCGGAGCGATCGTCCAGAGCTTCCCGCCAGGACTCGCAAACAGGATCTTCGTGCCATCCGGCGACCAGCGGAAGTTGAAGCAGCACTGGACGTTCGTCAGCGGCGGCGTGAGCTGGTGCAGGCCGGACCCGTCAACGTTGACGAGCCACAGCGATCCCGGGGGCGGTGGCTCGCCGTTCGGGCCGGCGAACAGGAGCAGCTGCCTTCCGTCGGGCGAAAAATCGCCAGGGATGAAGTGCTCCCTGGTCACGCGCCTGCGGCCGGCGCCGTCAGAGGCTCGGGCTAGGTAGACGCCTGCGTTGGAGGGATTCGCGTCGTCGAAGCCTTCCAGTGCGACGAGCTTCCCGTCGGGTGAGAGAGGGCCTGCAGCCAGGTTCAGCGTCCCTTTCGGAAGCGGGAGAACGACTCTGTGGGAACCATCGAGGCTCTCGACGACCGCTGTGGCGCGCCCGCCTGGCCCACTCGCGCCCAGCACGATCCGCGAACCATCACGGGTCGCCCACGGGCAGCAGCTGCCGCCGAGCTCACTGAGCTGATGCTCGTCGGTTCCGTCTGCCTTGGCGACGAAGACTGTTTCGTCGCCATATGAGCCGCCGGCCCGCGTGAAGACGATGTGACCCGCCAATGCGGTGATGCCAGCGGTGGGCGATGCGCTCGCCGAGGGGGCTGGTGTCGAACCGCAGGCAGTCAGGAAGAGAGCGGCAATCGCCACGGCTGCTTTCCGGACGTGTCGCTGCACTGCGTCCGTGCCTGTCACCGCGCTCGAATTATCTCCGCCTGGAAGGTCGCTATCGCAGGAGAACTTGATGCAGCGGGGCGGCGGGGAGGCGCGTAGGAGGGACCTGGGCAGGCCTTGGTGGAGTGCCGCGTGGAGAAGGACTGGGAGGAGGGTGTCGGGGGCGGCGTCTGGAGGCTGGGGATTGCGGGGTGGTGGTGGCGCGCGGGGTGAAGGACTGGGA
>JBGPOC010000291.1:0-3116 GCA_041487825.1 Candidatus Dormibacteraceae bacterium
CTCAGGCGACAGCTTGTGGTCCACGTGGAGCCTGCCGGTCCTGAACGCGTCGAGCGCGTAGTACTGGAGAAAGATGTTGACGGGCCGGCCCATCGCGGCCGCGCCGACAGCGAGCACTGACGCGGCGGTCAGCTTGTCGTCAGTGCCAGAGAACAGCACGAGCGACAGCGGTTTGTCCTGCTCTTCCATTTCCATGTCTCCTCGCCTCCAGTCTTGGTTGTCACGGGGTTGCCGAGCAGAGGCTCAAGTCCTTCCGGCGGAGTGCCGTTCGACTCCCCAAAAAAGAACTCCGGCGGGCCGAGCCCGCCGGAGTCTGCCGTCCGTTACGAGCTGTCACGCAGCGACGTGCTGCACAACCTTGACTGTCTCGGGCTTGCGCCCTGCGACGAAGAGTTCGAAGACCAGGGCGCTAAGCGCTGCCAGCGCCGCGATCAGGAGGCCGATGCCGACGTAGGTCGAGTACACACCCATCGTCCACCAGCCCCACGAGTTCAGAAGAGTTCCACGCAGCATCTCGCCCTTGAAGAGGGTGTCGACCTGAGCCTTCATCGTCGCGTCGGTCGGGTTCGCGCGAGAAAGACCGCTCATCTCGGAGTAGGTCTTGCCACCGGCAACGCCCTGGAGGTGCACGTTGATGTAGTCGTTCGCGTATGCCTTGGCCTTGTCGCCGTTGTCAAGGCTCTGGCCGGCGTAGTTGTGCATCGCCTGGGAGTACTTGTTGGCCGTGTCAGCCGCGAGCTGGTCGGTCGTCGGGAAGGTGATCCTCTGGGCCACGAGCTCGGTCTGCACCATGTTCGTCACGAAGCTGCCCTCGTAGAAGAGGAACCCCGAGGCCGATGCCAGAACGATCACGAGCAACGCCTGAAGAGAGATGATCCGCCACCGAATTTCCTTGTTCACGCTGTCTTCTCCTTGAACTAGCCTCTGATGAGGTCTTTTGTTTGAGCTTTGGACGGCTCCTGTGTCCAGTGAAGCCTGTGGGCGAGGGCGTCGACATAGCCATCCGGCATGCTGCAAACAGGGTCCCGGCCCTGGGTGACCGGGACCATCGGCCCTGTATTCGCCGGGCACCGCCCCGCACCTTTGGATCCGGAGGTAGTTGAGATGGCTTGGACAGTTGGTGACGTGATGACAAAGGAGGTCGTGACCGTCGCCGCGGACACCGACTTCAAGACGTGCGTGGACCTGCTTCGGGTGCACGGGATCAGCGCCCTGCCGGTGGTCGACGGTGACTACGTGCTGGGGATCGTCTCCGAGTTCGACCTCCTGCTCAAAGAGGAGCGCAGGGACTCCGAGACCCAGCTCAAGCGGCGCCAGGACCACCAGGCCAGGGGTAGGACGGCCGGAGACGTGATGACGTCTCCCGCGCTGTGCATCGGCCTGCACGCGTCGCTGGCCGAAGCCGCCCAGCTGATGCACAAGCGGACCGTCAAGCGCCTGCCGGTGGTTGACGACCACGGTCGATTGGTGGGCATCGTCAGCCGGCACGACCTCTTGAAGTCGTTCCTTCGCAGCGATGAATCGATCCGCCGCGAGATCGTCGAAGACTTGATCGAGAAGGCCATGTGGATCGACCCTCGCACGGTCGACGTCGACGTTCGAGACGGCGTCGTGGTGCTGACCGGAGAGCTGGAGACCAAGAGCCTCGCCAACCTGGTCACCCGCCTGGTGGCGGCAGTCGAGGGCGTGGTCGGTGTCGACGGCCGTCTCGGATTCCGTCTCGACGACACGCACATGAAGACACCGCTTCCTCCGCTGGCCCTCCAGCTGGCGGCAGCGGAGCGGTCGCGGTGACCGCCGGGACGGGATCGACCCTGGCGGAGCCGATTTCGCCAACAGGGGCAATGCCCGCTCGGAGCATTCCGGCGGTTTTCCTCGAGCAGGCCCGGATACAGGGCGATCGCACGTACCTTCACTTCTTCCGTGGCGGTGAATGGCGCACCGTGAGCTGGGCCGAGATTGCGGAGCGCGCGGTCCGGGTTGCATGCGGCCTGGTCCGGGCGGGCCTCAAGGCGGGCGACACCGTCGCCCTGATGTCGCCGAACCGCCCCGAGTGGCTCTACTGCGACCTGGGGATCATGGCTGCTGGAGGAATCACGGTTCCCATCTATCCGACACTTTCCCCAAGGATCGTCGGCTACATCGCCGCCGACTCGGAGGTCCGTCTCGCGATCGCATCTGACGACGAGACGGCTGCCAAGCTGAAAGGGCAGCTCTATCCGAACCAGATCTTCCTGATGGGCGACAAGGTCGCGGCGTGGGAGAAGACAGAGCCCGACGGGGAGTTGAGGCGCCAGGTGATGGAGCGTCTCCAGTCACTCGATTTCACCGGCGTGGCCACGATCATTTACACGTCAGGCACATCCGGCGAACCGAAAGGTGTCGTCCTCACCCACCGTCATTTCGTCGAGTCGGCCGGGAGCTGTCTCAAGGCGTTCAGCATCGGACCCAAGGACGTGATCCTGTCCTACCTTCCCTACTCCCACGTCATGGAGCGCGTGGACGGGATCTTCGTACCGACCATGGCGGGAGCCACCATCTGGCTGGCGCGAAGCCTGGATACGCTCGTCGAAGACATCCAGGTCGCCCGACCGACCATCATGCTGGGCGTCCCGCGTGTCTTCGAGAAGGTTTACGAGGCGGTCTATGACCAGGTCCGCAAGCAGTCGATCCAAAAGCGCGCGATCTTCAGGTTGGCGATGGCGACCGGCGCCGAGCACGCCAGGGGCGACGGGATGCCGGGGCTCGGAATTCGCTTCCGGATCGCCGAGAGCCTGGTCATCGCGCAGCTCCGCAAGCGGCTCACCGGTGGGCGGCTGCGATTCTTCATCAGCGGAGGAGCCCCGCTCAACGAGAAGGTCGAGGAGTTCTTCTGGGCCCTTGGGGTGAAGATCCTCCAGGGGTGGGGCCTGACCGAGGCCACGTCGGGGGCCACGTCCAACACCGAGGAGAAGCACCGATATCGCGCCGTGGGCCTGCCGCTGCCGGGAACCGAGATCCGGATCGCCCCGGACGGGGAGATCGAGGTGCGCGGGCCGGGCGTGATGACCGGTTACTTGAACCAGCCGGCCGCTACGGCCGAAACCATCGTCGACGGCTGGCTGCAGACGGGCGAC
>JBGPOC010000292.1:0-3113 GCA_041487825.1 Candidatus Dormibacteraceae bacterium
GATGGTTGGCGAGTCGGAGGCCACCGGGCCACTGGCCGAGCTGTACGCCAAGGCCAGAGCGCAGAGTCCGATCGGCATCGTGGCGCCGATCCTGCAGACCATGAGCCTGCGGCCCGATTTCCTGGCCGCCATCGAGGCCGCCTCGCGCATGCATTTCACCGATGGCGCGCTCACGCGAGCCCAGCACGAGATGGTCGCGTCGTACGTATCCGCCCTCAACCGCTGCAGGTATTGACTCAGCTCCCACACGTGGTTCCTGCAGTTGCAGGGCGAGCAGTTCGAGGGGGTGGCGGAGGCACTGCGCAAGGGTGACCTCGACGCCGCGAACCTGCCTCAGGCCGAGCGCGTTCTGCTGGAGTTCGTCGGCACCATAAGCCGGGCCGCGTACCGCGTCACCGATGAGCAGGTCCAGGGCCTGCGAGAGGTCGGGTGGACCGATGAGCAGATCGCCGAGGCCGCATATGACGCGGCGCTGTTCAGCCTGTTCGTTCGTCTCGCGGACACGTTCGGCATCGAGCCGCCGCCGGTCTACGAACCGACCGGCATACCCGGAGCGATCACCCGCGACCAGGCGTGACCCGCCCGGGGCACTGGCTTGGAGGCCCGGATCAGCCGGCCGGGGCCAGGCCGGTGTAATCAACTGAGATGGTGAAATGCTTGCCGGTCGCATCGGGGTACATGCCCCAGCTGCGGTTGTAGAGCGACGTAGTCTGGGCGATTACGTTCCCTGACCGATCTCTTGTGACCAGCGTGACCGAACCGACAAGGGTCAGCCCCTCCAGGCGCGCGGCCTGGGTCGCGAACTTAGGCAGGAACAGGGTTATAGAGGCGCTGCTGAAGCTATACGTCGTCTGACAAACCTTCCCGCCGCGACGTCGTGCTTGATGAGGTCTGTGAAGAAGGTGAGACCGGGGTCGGCTCCGGTCGCCGCCAGCGCCGTGCTGTGGCTGCGGCGCGCCTCTGCTTCGATGATCAGATCGAGCACGGCGTCGTGCGCCATGCTGTTGGCGGTCTTCTGTGTCATCGAGGTGTCGAATGAGGTCACGTTGGCTGAAACCGTCACCAGCGGCACGGCCGGCAGTACCCAGAGGTAGGCTGAGGCCGACGCTGCGATGGGTTGCGCGTCCGCGGGTGGAGGCAGGGCATCGCCCGCCGACTTCGCCATCCAGAAGGCGATGCTTGGGCCGGTTCCCAAGACGAGAGGGATGACCGGGGTCGAACCGTCCGACAGCGCTGCCGCCGGCAGCGGCCCATGGGTGGAGAGGTCGGCGGAGGTGGGCAGGAATCCCACCAGGACCAGGGCGAGCGACAGGGCGGCGGGCAACCGGTAGCGGAGACGGCTCAGGGCGGGGACGCTGCCGCCGCCGGCTTCGAACGGCGCCATGAAGGATGCCATCGCAAATCGCAGGGGGCTGGCCAGGACGAGGCCGGCCAGGAGCGCCGTCTTGGTCCAGAACTCGACGGTCGTCGGGCCCAGCAGCAGGATCGAGAACAGAGCTACGACCACGCCGAACGCGATTCGCGTGATCCTGCCCTCGGGCACGGTCCTGGGATCGGGCAACATGAACAGGGCGAAGACGAGCACCTCGGGCGAGGTGACGATGATCTGCCACAGCGATGTCCCGCAAAGCGGGGTCAGGTGCCAGCTCGCGACCATGCAGTGGTCGGGCACCGTGGCCAGGCCGATGGCGAGGAACACACCCAGCCCCAGCATGTAGGCCACCTGCATGCCGAACAGTCCGAGTCGCCAGCCGATCAACAGGCCGCCGCCGATCAGGATGGCGTAGGTCGCGATCATCCACGGGCCCATCGATATCCACCACAGGTCCTGCGGCTCCGTCCGCTGAGGGCCCAGGGCGACGAAGGCGAGGACCAGGCCCAGGTTGGAGGGATTGAAGATTTGGCGGCCCTTCCAGCGGATCAGGTATTTCGACGCCATCGAAACCGCCACCACGCCGATAAAGATCTCGATCCCGTGGAGGCTCCACCACTGTCCGTGGAGGGTGCCGGGGACCCGGAGGATGAACGCCGTGCTGTTGCCGGTGAGCAGGCCGCTGGCCGGCCACATGATGGCGTGGTCCTTGAAGAAGACGACGCCGAACTCGATCAACGCGCCGGTGATCAGGCATATGAGGATCTGGGCGACCGAGAGCCTGAACCCGAGGACGGTCTGGCCCAGCACCTGGAGTGTCAGCAGAACCGCCGCCACGTGCATGCGGGGATCCCGGATGCTCGGCGGGATGACGGGGTAGTCGCGACCGCGAATGCGCAGCGTCTTCGGCCTGGATGGCTGAGCCGGCGAAGACGGCGCCGATCCGCTCGGCATGGGCCGCCACCTGGCGAGCAACGATCCCCGCACTGCTTTGCTCACGCTCCGGTAACGCGGAGGATACCCTGGCCGTTACAGAGGCGAAAACTTTGATATCTCAGGTCGGGTCGATGCATTGGTGGCGCCGCCTTGCCGGTCGCGCGGCGGTCGGCGCCGTGATCCTTGTCGGGGTAGGGGCGTGCGACCTTCCATTCAGCATCGGGCAGCCCAGCACACGGGCGCTCGATGCCGGTGCCGGCGACAGCCTCGACGCCGCCGATAGTTTCCGGCTCGCCGGCACCTACACAGAATCGGCAACCGAATGGACGATCGAGATGGAGGTGGTCAGGCCGCCTTCGGCGATCCGGCAGCAGGTGGCGAACACCAGGCACATCCTTTTGAAAGGTGGAGGCGTCGACCTCGAAGCGATCATCACCACCTCGGACGCATACTTCCGCGGACAGAAGTTCCTCGCGGATCACATGGGCTCGGATCCGCTCTCGCTGAGCGTGGTCAAGTCCGTCGGGAATGCCTGGTGGAAGGGATCGGTGTCCAACGCTCCCGAGCTCGGCGATTTCACGACGGGGAGCACCATGAGGTCGACATTCCTCGGCTCGGCTGCCACCAAGCGCACCGATCACGTCTCGGTCGACGGCGTCGCCGCGGTCGATCTTGCAGGCGTGCGCGCCGACGTCTTCATCGGCGAGGCACCGCCCTACCGGCTGTTGCGCATCGTCACGAAGCCGAACGCCACCATCGATGGAATCACAAACGTCGACCTGCGTTACATGGACTTCAACCGGGA
>JBGPOC010000293.1:0-3100 GCA_041487825.1 Candidatus Dormibacteraceae bacterium
GACGGCCTGACCTCGAGTTGCGGCAGCAGCCGGCCCGGCCGGAAGGCTCGAACCGAGCCGTTGACCAGCCTGTCGAAGTCGCGTCCAAGCACCCGGTGCACCCACGCGAGGAAGGAATACGCGAGGGGTCGCGTGGCCAGGCTGAACACGAAGAACTTGACCACGCCCCCGGTATAAGCCCGCCGGTCCTGGACCGGCCACCGCTCCTGCATCGCGCGCATCTGATGGAGCACGGCGCGGTCCCGAACCTTCAACAGCGCTCCGCCCAGAGCCGTGCCGGTCTTGAGTGCTCCGAAGCTGTACATGGAGACGTCGGCGCTCGGGTCGCCCGTGTCGCCCGGGCCCACGAAAGCCTGGGCGCAGTCCTCCCAGATGAGCAGGCCGTGGCGCTGAGCGAAACGCACCAGCGGCTCCATCTCGAAGCGCCCGCCGAAGAGGTGCGCGACCAGGAAGGCCTTTGTCCTTCGAGTCACCAACCGCTCGGCCAGCTCGAGGTCCGGGCCTAGGGTTGCGACATCGAGGTCGACCGGAACCGCCACCAGGCCATGCGCTTCCAGGATCCGCACCATGTCCGGGTGGGTGACGGCGGACACCAACACCTCGTCCCCGCCGCTCAGACCCAGCGCGTCGAGCAGAAGGTGAAAACCCGAGCGGACCGACCGGCATGCGATGCCGTGGCCCGACGGCGACCAGGCCGCGGCCAGGCGGGCGCTCGCCCCCTCAGGGGCCCGTGCCCAGACGCAGGCCGACAGGGCGTAGGCGAAATGCCGAATGCGAATGTCGAGACGGTGTCGCGACTGGAGAGTCAACATGACGCCAAAGTCGCTTACGGCCGGTATCAGAGTCAGTCCCCTGCCGGTCTCAGAATTGGTTTCAAACTGCGAAGCCGGGCGGGTTATCGTTGGCGCGGGTCGAGCGGTGGAAAAGTGAACGCCTTGCGCAGCCGGCTGGACACGCCCCGCGTTTTCGACGCGGTGGTCCTGCTCCTGATGACGGGCATCGTCCTCAGCGCCTACATCGATGCCTACGCCCATGTGAAGGTTCCGGGCCAGGTCATCCAGTACCCGGCCACCGTCGCGCAGGGCGTGGTCACCGTCTGCTGGTTCCTGTTCACCGGCTTCCTGTTCTTCTCGTTTGGGCGAGGCCTGCGGCAGGGCCGGCCCTGGAACCGGGCCCTCCCGGACGGCCACACCGGCTCACTCACGGCCGCACTCGTGTTTGGTGCGGCGCTGATCGCCGACAGCCAGTGGCCCACCGCCGCAGGAGTCAACACGCTCGGACTGGACCTCCTGTTCACTCCTCCCCACGTCGTCGAGATCGCGGCGGCGGCCGTGATGGTCAGCGGTCCGCTGCGCGCCGCCGCCCGGCGGGGGGAATCCTCGGCCAGCATCCTGACGCTGATATCGGCAGCCCTCCTGCTTTCGGTATTCACCTTCGCCACCCAGTTCGTCCATCCGCTCATTGATCCCTGGTCGTCGAGCGATCCCCAACAGGTGCCCTCGCTCGTGGCCGGCTGGGTCGCTCAGAACCTGGGCGTCTCGGGCCTGTTGATCCAGGCCACGATCCTGGCCGGAACCGGCCTGCTGCTGAACAGCGGCTTCAAGCTGCGCCCTGGATCGCTGACGCTGGTCTTCACCATCAACGGTTTCCTGGTGACGATCACCAAGACCCACTTCTACCTCCTGCCGGTGGCGGTGGCGACCGGGCTGGCGGGCGATGCATGGCTCCTGTGGACGGCGCGCCGTCCCGGCCGCCCGTCCGCATCGCTCTGCGCGGTGATCGGCGGCGCCTTCGCCGTGGCCGACCTGATCGACGTCGAGCTCCAGCAGGCAACGTCCTGGAACCTGTCGCTGTGGGCTGGCGTGATCATCGCGACCTCCATGATTTGCTGGATGCTCGGCCGCCTCCTGCGAGCCGGCCTCCCGGGCGCTCCTGCGGCAGCACCGACGCAGCTGGCTGCCGTCCCGGCGGAGGTGCGCTGGACACGCGACCCGCAGAGCACCATCCGCCCGCAGCTGGTGCGCGCAGCCCTGGACGATCTGGGCACGCCCGAGGCGCTCGCCCGAAGCCCGCTCGGCCAGCTACCGGGCGTTTCACATGGCGGGTCGGTCGCAGCCGACCTGCGTTCAGTCCTGGTGGATGTGATCGGAGAGCTGGCGGCATCGCCGGGACCGCGGGATGCCGAGGCGGGGAAGCTCCTGCTCGACTACTACGTCAAGCGGGTCGGCAGCCACGAAGTGATCATGGAAAGGCTTCACCTCTCGCGCCCGACCTTCTATCGACGGCTACAGCGGGGTTTTGGGCTTATCGCCGAACGGCTGGACGAGATGAGTGAGTTCGCCCAGCGAGTCCCGGTCAACGATTGAGACCAATTTCGAGACCGACGAGACTGACCTCGACACCCGTTCGGCCCGAATCTATCGGGTAATGAGTGCGCTGCTCAGCCTTGAGCACGTCCTGACTCTTGGCGTGATCTTCGTCTTCATCACCGCCCTGGTCGCCGCCGCCCGCCTCCGGCCCGGCGCATGGACTCTGCTGGCATGCCGTGCGCTGGCTGTCGTCATCCTGGCCAACGAATCGGCATGGTGGGTGTGGCTCGGTTTCCAGCACGCATGGTCCACGAGCTACGACCTCCCGCTGCAGCTGTGCGACGTGGTCGCCTTCGTGTCGGCGGCCGCGCTCTGGTTCCGCCACCCATTGCTGGTCGAGCTCACTTATTTCTGGGGCCTGGCGGGAACGGCGAACGGTCTCATCAGCCCGGACCTCCCCGACCACTTCCCGAGCTTTCTCTTCGTCCAATACTTCGTCGCCCACGGCGCGATCGTCGCGGCGGCCTTGCTCCTGGTGGTGGGCCTGCGGATCGCGCCACGTCAGGGCGCCGTAGGTCGGGTCATCGCCATGACGCTGGGTCTGTTCGTGGTGGACACTGCAGTGGACCTGCTGACCGGCGCCAACTACATGTACCTGCGCCACACGCCCGCCGTGCCCAGCCTGCTGGACCTCATGGGCCCGTGGCCCTGGTATCTCGTTGCAGCCGCAGGCCTGGCGGTGGCGCTGTTCCTGGCCCTCGACCTGCCGTTCGCCGTCGCTAGATCGAGAC
>JBGPOC010000294.1:0-3067 GCA_041487825.1 Candidatus Dormibacteraceae bacterium
CTTCCCGACGGACTCAGATCAGTTCGGCGATCTCAAGGAAGCGCTGGAGAAGCTGCAGCTGAACGACGGCGCGCTCTCGTTCGAGCCTGAGAACTCTGCCGCACTCGGCTTCGGTTTCCGCTGCGGATTCCTAGGGCTCCTGCACCTGGAGATCGTCCAGGAGCGTCTCGAGCGCGAGTTCGAGCTCGACCTCATCACGACCGCGCCGACGGTGGAGTACCAGGTCGAGCTGAAGCGAGGCGGCGTGATCGAGGTCGACAATCCCGCCCTCCTGCCCGACCCGACCACCATCGAGACGATCGCCGAGCCGTATGTGAAGCTTTCCATCATCGTTCCGTCGAACTTCGTCGGCGCGATGATGGAGTTGTGCCAGGAGCGCCGGGGCGCTTACAAGCGCCTCGAGCACCGGCCGGGCGACCGGGTCGTTCTCGAGTACGAGATGCCGCTCGGCGAGATCATCCACGACTTTTACGACCAGCTCAAATCGCGCTCGAAGGGCTACGCGTCCATGGACTACGAGATGATCGGTTTCCGCGAGGGGGACCTGGTCAAGCTGGACGTCCTTGTGGCTGGCGAGTCGGTCGACGCGCTCTCTCTGATCGTGCATCGAAGCAAGGCTCAGGTGATGGGTCGCAAACTTGTCGAGAAGCTGAAAACCATAATCCCGCGCCAGATGTTCATGGTTCCTGTGCAGGCGGCCATCGGCGGTAAGGTGGTCGCGCGCGAGTCGATCTCGGCGATGAGAAAAGACGTGCTGGCGAAGTGCTACGGCGGCGACATCACGCGTAAGCGCAAGTTGCTCGAGAAGCAGAAGGAAGGGAAGCGGCGGATGAAGCGGGTCGGTTCCATCGAGATACCGCAAGAGGCGTTCATGGCGGTGCTCAAGCTTGACTAGGTCCTCGCGCGCGCTGGCGATGCTCTCGCTGCTCGCCCTCCTCGCGAGTGCGTGCACCCGCGGTTTGTCCTCAGGATCTGCCAGCAGCGCCCAGCCTCCCGACCTCTTCGCGGCGATGCCGTCCTTGTCGGATGTCCAGACCCTCTTCGGCGATAGCACCTGGGTCCAGGGCCCGCCGTCGTTTGGGGTCAGGCCCCTCGATGTGGCATCGATGCCGTTCAACGAGAAGTTCTCGGTCACGCAACCGTTCGTGCATATCGGCAGCGCGGAGACCTTCGCGGTCAACTTCACGCTGTGGGACGCGACGTCGTCCGCGAAGAACCACATGACGGGCCTCGCGACCGCCTTCGGAACCTCGGTGTCCGGCCCCAAGGTGGGCGACCAGGTCATTTACTACGGCTCGCAGGGCTCGGGGGCCGCACCGTTTCAGGCGGCCACCTTCGTCCGGGTGGGCCCGATGGTGGCCACGCTGGCGGAGAGCCTCAAGGGCGGATTCCCAAGCGTCTCGCAGCTCGGCAAGATCGCCGTCAAGGTCACCTCCCGGCTCAAGGACGTGATCGCAGGCAAATTGCACGGGGACTCGTCGTCGGCGTCCGATGCAGCCGTCCTCCCGCCGCCCGGCCTGGACATCACCCTGCTCGGGACCACGAGGATCTCGGTCGAGGCGGCGACGGTGATGATCGACGCAGCGTCCATCGAGGCGCTGGCGCAGACGCTTCGCGGTCTGGGTGTCAGCGATGTCGTGTTCGGCGACTACGTGCTCAACGGCGACACCCACATGGAGGTGCGGGCCAGCGTGTTCACCTTCCTGGTCGCGAAGGATGCGACCGACTGGCTTACGCTCCTAAGGGGCCAGAACCCGCTCGACCAGCAGAGCATCGCCAGCTTCTACGACCCGGCTCATGGCGAGTACATGTTCCTGTTCGCGTCCGATACGAGGGGCGCGCTCCTCATCTGCCGGTCGACCGCCGACAGCGAGGCCGCTTCGCGGGCGTGTGAAGCGCCGCTATCCCGGGTCATCTCTGCGTGGAAGTTGAGCCTGGGCTAGGTCGGGTTACTAGCCCGGGTCGTTCCGAAACCACCGCCACTGCTTGTCGAGGCCTTCGCGTAGGGAGACCCTCGGCTCCCAGCCAAGTCGCTCGCGCGCGAGGTTGATCGAGGCGCCTGTGTGACGCGGATCGCCCGGAGCGGCCGGCAGCGTCTTGCGGTGGACCTCGATCCCACTGATCTCCTGCAGCGTGGCCAGCACCTTGTTCACCGTGACCCGGCTTCCACCGCCGAGGTTGAAGATCTGGCCGACCACATCGGCGGTGGAGGCCTTGATCGTGCCCTCGACCGCGTCGGACACGTAGGTGAATTCGCGTGTCTGCTCGCCATCGCCGTACACCTCGATGTCCTCGCCGGCGGCGAGGGCCCGCATGAACCGGGCGAAGGCCATGTCCGGCCGCTGGCGCGGCCCGTAGACGGTGAAGTAGCGAACCGTGACGACGGGCATACCAAAGTTTCGCGTGTACAGATGCGTGAGGTGCTCGGCGGCCAGCTTGGTGACCCCGTACGGGGACACCGGTCGCGGCAAGGCCGACTCCTTGGTCGGGAACATCTCGGCGTCGCCGTAGACGGAGGAGCTGCCG
The DNA here is from genome assembly GCA_041487825.1 of Candidatus Dormibacteraceae bacterium. Classification (GTDB taxonomy): domain Bacteria; phylum Chloroflexota; class Dormibacteria; order Dormibacterales; family Dormibacteraceae; genus Palsa-872. The sequence continues at coordinate 2,527 of JBGPOC010000294.1, forward strand.
GCGAAGACCAGGCGCCTGATCGGCTCGCTCTTGAGAGCCTCGAGGAGACGCTGCGTGGCGATCACGTTGTCACGCACGTAGCGGTCGAACTGGGGCCCCCAACTTGGGCGCACGCCGGGCTGGCCGGCCAGGTGGTACACGACCTCGGCGCCGTCGAGAATTTGGGCGAGCTCAGCGTCGACGAGGTCGACCTCCTCGAATCGGAAGTTGTCGTGGCTGCGCGCCTTTTCCAGGTTCTGCTCTTTCAGCGCCCGTCCGTAGTAATCGGCGAAGCAGTCGATCCCGACCACCTCGTGGCCGGCCTCGATCAGACGATCGCTCAGGTGAGAGCCGATAAAGCCCGCGGCACCGGTGACGACGACTTTCATTAGCAACCGCACCCTATCCTGAAACAGAGATGAGCCGCTTCGAGACGTGGCTGGCCGATTCTGGGATCGGAGTCGCCGTCAAGCAGTTTCCGGCCGGCACCCGCACGGCCGTCGATGCCGCGCGCGCGGTCGGCTGCGAGGTGGGCCAGATCGTGAAATCGCTGGTCTTCGTC
>JBGPOC010000295.1:0-3037 GCA_041487825.1 Candidatus Dormibacteraceae bacterium
CGAGCCTGGATCAACGCCTTGTGCCCTTCGGTTCGAACCACGGCGTTCAGGTGCGGATTCATCGCCCCGATCTGCTCGATGTGCGCGCTCACGATCTCCTCGGAGGAGATCCGTCCGGTCCTGATCGCCTTGGCCAGCCAGGTGGCGGACGCGCCGATGACGTTTCTCCTCCGGCGGCGTCTCTTGGCCATCGTCAGACTATGTCGCCGGGCTTGATGTCGAGGACCTGGACCCCGGAGCCGACCAGCTCCTGCAGCGCCGACGGACGGCCGACCAGCGGGGGGAAGGTTCCGAAGTGCATCGGCACCACGGTCTTGACGCCGAGCAGAGACACCGCCTTGGCGGCTCGCTCCGGTCCCATGGTGAACAGGTCGCCGATCGGGAGGAACGCGACGTCGAAGTGGCCGAGCTCGGCGATCAGGGCCATGTCGCCGAACACGTCGGTGTCGCCCGCGAAGTACACGCTGAAGCCGTTCTCGAACTCGATCACGAGCCCGCAGGCCTGCCCGCCATACACGATCTGCCCGCCCTCGCTGATCCCGCATGAGTGCTCGGCGTGGACGAGCGTCACCTTGATGCCGTCTGCCTCGACGGTGCCGCCGACGTTGGCCCCCGTGATGGTCGAGCCGTCAACGCCCTTCGACTCGAGCCACTGGCCGATCTCGAAGTTGGTGATGATCTTCGGCTTGTGGGCCTTGGCGATCTCGACGGCGTCGTGAACGTGGTCGAAATGGCCGTGCGTGATCAGCATCAGGTCGCACTTGTCGATCTTCTTCAACTTTTCGGGCGTGACCGGGTTGTTCATCACCCAGGGGTCGATCAGGACCTCCTTCCACTTGGCGCTTCGAGCCCTCCAGGTGCCGTGGCCGAGCCACGTGAAGCTGACCTCAGCATTAAGCGCCATCCTCGGTTCCTCCTTCCTCAGAGCTCGAGGTCGATTCGACCTCAGTACGGAAAAGGCGATTTTCCCATAGCGCCAACACAAAGATGCCGATTGCGGCGACCGTCCACAGGTTTGGGAAGGGCAGAGCGCACGGTTGGCGGTAGAACCCGAGCAGGCACACTCCCAGGATGGCGAGGGTCAGCACGCGCCGCCGTTCGATCGCGCGCACCGCAATGAGGAGGATCAGGGGGAGAAGGGGCATCCACTGGTACGGCCAGACCTCGCCAGGGATCAGCGCACCCAGCGCGAACCCGACCGCCATGCCGTAAGCGGGGTTCCATCCGCTGCGCCACGCGGCCCATGCGGCGCCGCCCGCGAACAGAAGGGCGCTCAGGTAGGACAGGACGATTGCCAGCCCGGCCAGGTGAAGCGGGGACGAGACGGTCACGAAACCGGACCCGCTCGGCCGCAGATAGGGCTCGCCTCCGATGGTGCGGGCGAAGAGCGTGCGCACCGAGTCGTAGGCGCAATCGGGATTGTGCGAGCTCAGCGACGGCAGCAGGACGTGCTGGTAGTAGAAGACCGCGCCGCCGGAGCCGAGCGGGATGAAGCTGACAGCGGTGACCACCAGGACGACGGCGCCGAGAGCGAATGCATACCGCAGGCGGCGGGCGGGATGGGCGCCGATCACCATCGCGGCCGGGTAGTACTTGAGGGCGGCCGCGAGCCCGCCTGCTGCGCCGGCCAGGGCGGGCCGCCGTGATTCCAGCCAAATCGAGGCCATGGCGCCGAACAGGATCACTCCGCCGCGCTGTCCGGCACTCACGTCTGCAAAGAGGGGCGGGAAATATCCGGCGACGAGCCAGAACACAGGCTGCGCCAGGGGATGCCCCGTGGCGACGACCTTGTAGAGGAGGAACAGCCCTGCGAGGAGTGCCGCGCCATCGACGACGGTCCACACCTCGACGCCCACGTCTCGGGGTAGGAGAGCGACCGGTATCGCAAGGATGGCGACCGGTGGCGGGCTGACAAAGGCGGCCAGCCCGCCGGACGGAGCAATCGCATGCGTCTGGGCGAGGTAAGCGGCCGCCGCGTCGTACATGTGTGTCGGATCGGTGAGGAAAGCGTGGGCACCTTCCCAAATGTCCTGGGCGTCCGGCCGGCGTGGGACGAGCGCGGACAGCACCGCGACACGAAGCCAGAAGATTCCGGCAAGCGCCCAATAAAACGCCGGCCGTGACAAGAGGTCGGCGGCCGCGTGCCTGAGCCGCGGGATCAATCGACGGGAGGCCGGGGTGCGACAGCGGGGCCGTGCTCGGGCACGGCGCCTACGATATGCGGTATGGCCGCCCGCAGACCAAAGAGCATGACTCCTGTCAGGCGCACGACTCGGGCGATGGAGGGAGTGGAAGCGCCTGAAAGGGTCGCCGCCACCGTCTCCGAGCAGAAAATCAACCAGTACCGCAAGCGGCGTTACCAGGCGCTGCACTCCGAGAACGAGGCCGCCGACAAGCGCCGAGCCACCGGGAGGGCCACCGCGCGCGAACGCATCGAGATGCTCCTCGACGAGGGCTCGTTCGTCGAGCTGGACCTGTTCGCGACCCACCGCGCTTACGGCTTCGGCATGGAGGAGCGGCGAATCGCCGGGGACGGCGTGGTTGCGGGCTTCGGCGAGATCGATCGGCGTGCGGTCGCGGTCTACGCTTACGACGCCACCGTTTTCGGCGGCTCGCTGGGCGAGGTGACCGCGGAGAAGATCGTCAAAGTCCAGGAGCTCGCGCTGCGCAACCGCGTGCCCATCATCGGCATCAACGACTCGGGCGGCGCGCGCATACAGGAGGGGGTGGTGGCGCTCGCCGGCTACGCCGACATCTTCTACCGCAACGTGCGCTCGTCGGGCGTCATACCGCAGATCAGCGTGATCGCGGGTCCGTGTACCGGCGGGGCGGTCTACTCTCCCGCTATCACCGACTTCATCTTCATCGTCGCGGGCCAGGGCTACATGTTCATCACCGGCCCGGAGGTCATCCGCGTGGTCACCGGTGAGAGCGTTTCCTTCGACGAGCTGGGCGGTGGCGACGTCCACAACGTAACCTCGGGCGTGGCGCACTTTTTGCCACGGACAGAGCAGGCGTGCGCCGCCGGGGTCCGCAA
>JBGPOC010000296.1:0-3033 GCA_041487825.1 Candidatus Dormibacteraceae bacterium
AGGATCTTTGCGCGCGGGTCGTAGGTCCGGTACACGCGATGTCCAAAGCCGGCGAAGCGCTCGCCTCGAGCGTGGGCCTCGGTCAACCAGGTCTCAGCGGCTTCGGCCGAACCGATCTTGTCCAGCAATGTGCGCGCGGCGAACGTCGCGCCGCCGTGCGCCGGGCCCTTCAGCGCGCCGATCGCGCCCACGACGCACGAGGTTAGGTCGCTCCCCGTCGACGCGATCACGCGCGCGGTGAACGTCGATGCGTTGAGCCCGTGGTCCGCAAGGAGCACCAGGTACATCTCCAGCCAGCGGGTGCGTTCTGCCGAGGGCTCTTTGCCCTCCATCATCCACAGGAGGTTGGCGGCATGGCCGAGATCCTCACGAGGCTTGAGGACTTCGTGTCCCTGGCTTCGCCGCCAGGCGGCTCCGACGATGGTCGGAAACACGGCGGTGAGCGCGATTGCCGTCTCCATGGTCGGTTTCGGCAGACCCCTTATCGAACCCTGCGCCGACACGACGGTGCGCAGCACGTCCATCGGATTGACCGTGGGGTCGGCCGATTCGAGCGCGCCGCGTGCGGGACCGGTGAGATGTCGCGCCGCTGCCATCTCACGTTTGAGCGCCTCCAGCTCCGCGGCTGTGGGAAGCGCGCCGTACCAAAGGAGATGCGCGACCTCCTCGAAGGTCGCGACCTGCGCGAGGTCTTCGATCAGGTAGCCGCCCCGGTAGATTAGCCGGCCGTTGGCGCCGTCAACCTCGCTGACCTCGGTTTCGGCGGCTACGATCCCCTCGAGCCCAGGGCTGAAGTCAGGCACGAGGCCTAAGTGTACGGAGCCCCGATCAAGAGCCGCGCTCGGCATAGAGTTCTGCCGGTGGTCATCCGGCTCGACCCCGTCGACATCCTGGTTTTCGCGCCGCATCCCGACGACGAGGTCATCGGCTGCGCCGGAGTCCTTCAGCAGGCGGTGGCTGCGCGAAGGAGCGTCCGCGTCGTCTTCACCACCAATGGCGATGGATATCCCCGCGCAGCATCGGTGCTTTTCGGCAAGGCCGAGGCCGCGCTGACGGCCGATGACTTCGAACGCTTGGGCGAGACACGGAAGAGCGAGGCGATTGCCGCCGCGCGGGTGCTGGGGCTTGACGCGTCGAACCTTGTCTTCATGGGCTACCCCGACGGCTCGATGGAAGAAGTGCCGGCACCTTACGACAGGGCCGCGGCCCAGGCCGATTTCACATGGGCACTTCGGGATTCGCGACCGTCTCGCGTCTACGTGACCAACTGCGCCGACGAGCATCCCGATCATCGGGTGACCTGCGAGTTGGTGCGCCACGCGGCTGCCGAAACCGGTTACGCGGGCGACCTGATCACCTTCATCGTCCACAGCGGCGAACCCCTGTGGCCAACGCCTGGCAGGCTTTTCGAGACCCTGGCCGGCGACGGAACCACCTACCCGGCCGGCGTCCCGTGGCCCCCGCCCATCCGCATCGCCCTGACGGCGGGCGAGCGTGAGACAAAGCTGCGAGCGCTCAAATGCCACGCGTCGCAGTGGGCAATCGACCACCTCTACCTGGGCCGGTTCGTCAAGTCAGAGGAGATCTTCTGGCTCGCAACTCCCTGAATGGGCTCCGCGATAGCCGGCTGTTAGCCATAACGAATCGCGCGCAGGGGCGTTTCCGCTGTATGAAGGTGTCGACCGCCGGGTGGTTCCGCGTCGTGGCCGTGACCGCGCTGTTCGCGGCGGCCTGCGGCTCGCCAGCGACCGGGACTGCGACCTCGGGCACCCGAATCACTCCAACGTTCACCAACAATCCGACCCCAACGGTCACCGCCATCCCGCTCCAGCCAGGTCTGTGCCAGGCGCCTTTGAATCGCTGTTTGGCGCTTGTCACCCTTCGCGGCAGCAACAACGTCGTCGTACGCGACATCACCGACATCACTCACCCCAAGACCATCGGCAACGTGGGGCTGAACCAAGAGATCCAAGGGCCGAAGTTTGTGAGCGCCACCGTGGTCTCGTACGCCAATGTCAGCGGTGTCTTGCGCATGCCTCTCGTTGGGTCTCCCAAGACGGTCGTGGCCAAGTCCAGTCAGGTGTTCCTTTTCGCCTGGAGTCCGAATGGAAGCACGTTGGCCTACATTTCGAACTCCCTGGACAAGAGCGCGCTCCACCTCGTTACCGGAGGGCAGGACCGAGTCGTGAGCTCGATGTCTCCCTTCAACGGCGGCTGCGAGTCGGAGAGTTGTGCGATCGGTAGCGACTTTCGGCTCTTGTACTCGCAAGATGGTCACTTCATCTCGCTGGTGCAGCCCTGGGGCGGTCCGAACTTTCGCCTGTGGGACTCCGACGGCAAGCTGCTCAAAAGCAATGAGCCCGCCAACGTGAGCTACAGCATGTCGGTGTGGTCGGGTAATGGCCTCTACGTCGTGGGTGCCGATGGAGTGGCGGTGTGGCGCAACGCAGTCGTCTCATCGTTTCTACCGAGCGTGAGGTGGATCAGACCAAAGGGATCCGCCGGCGGAGGCCAGATCGTCTACGCGGTGCGCGACCGCAGTGGCCTTGCCCACACGTACATCGTGGACACGACCACGAGAAAAGTGCGCGAGCTCAAGTCGGCACGCTCCGAACCGGTGTTCCTCACTTCGCGTTACATCTGGTACCAGGGCGAGCGCCTCTGCGTTGCAGCAGACAACTGTGACCCGAGCTTCCCGGTCGTCACGACTGGGAAGACCTACATCTACGACCTGCAGGACGGCACGGAAACGCAGTCGATCATCACCGGCGTGTACGACGTCTGGCCGCACGCCGCCTGATCCAAACCGGCCTCTAACCGGTCCGCGCTAGCGCAGCAGGGTTGGCCGGGCCCCCCCGGCCATGACTTTGTCCTTCATTGCTCCCTGGCGTCGCTTGGAGTAACCAATCCAACAATCCCATCGATTTGCCGGAAATTGAGCGCCGGCCCAGACGGTGGCCGACGCCTACATTCCGCTACGATTCTGGTCCGGGTCCGGGCGCGAAGCGCCCGGCGATGAGAGGGAACCATCTG
>JBGPOC010000297.1:0-3025 GCA_041487825.1 Candidatus Dormibacteraceae bacterium
CGAGGGCTTCATCACACGCCGCGACCGTTTGCCTGTTGATGAGCTGGTCTTGCTCGACATCGATTCGGAGCGCCTGGACGTCGTAGGCGGGCTGGCCAGGAGAATTCTCACCAAGCGTGAGTGGCCCGGCGAGCTCGTCCTGACCGGTGATCGGGATCGGGCCCTCGACGGTGCGCACTTCGTCATCGTGCAGCTGCGCGTCGGCGGCCAGGCCGCTCGCCTCGTTGACGAGACCCTGCCGCTCGAGTTCGGCTGCATCGGCCAGGAGACCACCGGGCCCGGTGGTTTCGCCAAGGCCCTGCGCACCGTCCCGGTCGTCCTCGATATCGCTGAAGAAACGGCGCGCCGAGGCGCGAAGGGTGCATGGCTGGTGGATTTCACAAACCCGGTAGGGATCGTCATGCAGGCGCTGCTCGACGAAGGGCACCGCGCGATCGGGCTGTGCAACTCCGCGATCGGCTTTCAGAGGCAGATTGCAGGCCTTCTCGAGGTCGAGCCGGACCGTGTTGCCCTTGAGCACGTGGGGCTGAACCATCTCACGTGGGAGCGCGCGGCGCGGGTCGACGGTGTAGATCGCCTGCCGGAGCTGATCGCCCGAGAGGCTGAGGCAATCGGCGAGCGGATCGGGATCCCGGCGGACCTGATCCGGCTTCTCGGCGCGATCCCGTCGTACTACCTCCGCTACTTCTACCTCACGGACGAGGTCCTTCGCGAGCAGCTGTCCGGCGCCAGGCGATCGCGCGCCGAAGAAGTCATGGCGATCGAGCAGTCGCTGCTCGAGATGTACCGCGATCCCGCCCTGGTCGAGAAGCCCAAGCTCCTGGAGAAGCGGGGCGGCGCCTTCTACAGCGAAGCCGCCGCGCAGCTCATCGCGTCCCTTCACGCCGGTACTGGTGACGACCAGGTGGTCGACGTCAGAAATGACGGTGCGATCCCGGACCTGCCGGCCGATGCGGTCGTCGAGATACCGGCTCGAGTGGATCGCGACGGCGCCCATCCCGGAACCTTCGATCCGCTGCCGCCCGAGATGCTCGGGCTCGTGCAGCAGGTCAAGGCGTACGAGCGGCTCACCGTTCGTGCGGCGATCGACGGAGACCGCTCCGCTGCCCTGAAGGCCCTGATCGCAAACCCGTTGGTGGGGCACTTCTCGGTGGCGACCGCGCTGCTCGACGCGCTCCTTCAGGCCAACCGCAAGCACCTGCCGAGGTTCTTCCCGCAGTAGCCCGACGGTCTGCGGACTCCGGGTCGCCCCTTCCTGGTTGACGTCAGAAAGCACGCTCTGAAAGGGCCAATGACCGCTCCAAAAAGAATCCTTGACGGCTGCCTCCGATCTGGATATGGTTTCGTAAGGAATTCTTCCTAACTATGGCAACGCTGTCAAGCGTCCGTACCAACCGGAATGGGCAGGGTGAGCTGCAAAGGGACCACACCATCACGGTGGGCACTCCCAGCCTCCTGCGTGCGATCAACGAGCGGACAGTGCTCGAGGTCATCCACCGCCAGGGACCGCTGTCCCGCGCGCAGACCGCGAGGATCAGCGGCCTGTCGAAGCCCACGGTTTCGCTGTCCTTGGCGGGTCTCCTCGAGGCCGGCCTGGTCCGTGAGGTGGGCCGGTCCAGGGGAGACCGCGGGCCGAGCGCCCTCCTGTACGAGCTCAACCCGCTGGCCGGATGGGTGGTCGGAATCGATGTCGGGCGCAAGTGGGTGCGCGCGGCCATCGCCGATATCGCGGGCACCATCGTGGCTCGTCGCGACGAGCGGGCCAAGGTCAGCAGCGCAAAGACCCTCATCGGCCAGATCGGAAGCATGGCCAGGCGGCTGGCAGGGGAGGCAGGGGTCCAATGGGAGCAGGTCACGCATGCGGTGCTGGGAAGCCCGGGCGTCTTCGACCCCGCCCACGGGTACATGGCAATGGCGCCCAACCTACCCGGTTGGGGCAGGCACGGTCTGGTGGAAGCGGTCCGTGAGGAACTCGGGACCAACGTGAACTTCGAAAACGACGTCAACCTCTCAGCGCTCGCCGAGCGGGCGCATGGTCACGGCCGCAACGTCGACAACTTCGTCTTCCTGTCGGTCGGCACCGGTATCGGAATGGCGCTGGTGATCGAAGGGCAGTTGTACCGCGGGGCGCACGGTGCAGCAGGCGAGATCGCGTACATGCCGCTCGGGATGGGCGATCCGCATGACCCGGCGAACCGCCGCCGTGGTGCGTTCGAGGAGGCCGCAGCCGCGGCAGGCGTCGTGCGCATAGCGCGAAAGCTCGGCATGCGCGCGCCGCTCAGCCCGGAGAAGATCTTCACGGCTGCGCGCCGCGGCCACGTGGTCGCCTCACGCGTGGTGCAGGCGGAGGCCGCGCGCCTCGCGCTTGCAATCGCGACCGTCACGCCGGTGCTCGATCCCGAGCTGGTGATTCTCGGCGGCGGCATCGGGCGCAACGGGGACCTTTTGCTCGAGCCGATCGAGCGCGAGCTCCGGCAGCTGCTGCCGTTCCGCCCGCGAGTCGTCGTCTCGGCTCTAGGCGAGGACGCCGTGCTTCGCGGAGCCGTGGCAACCGCCTTGGACGTGGCACGGGACAGGGTTTTTACGCGCTCGCCAGTGCGGCAGGTGGCGGGGGTGGCCGGCGGATGAGCGCCGCCAAGAGCGTGCAAGAAACGTTTGCAGGATTCGACTTTTGGAGGTAGTGGGCATGAAGCAGCATCGATACCCCGTCATCGGTTTGCTTGCGTCGCTGGCGCTGGTCCTTGGGGCATGTGGCGGACCCAGTGGAGGCACGTCGGCCAATCCGACGCCAAAGACCGGCGGCACGCTGACCATCGACAACGAGAGCGGCGCTCTCTGGCAGTGCGACTTCAATCCGTACAACGGCTCGGTGAACGGGCAGTCGTTCGGCATTCTTTACGAACCACTCGTCTACGACAACCTGCTCAATGACGCCAAGACACGCTGGCTCGCCAGCGATTACGCGTGGAGCCCTGACAACAAGACCCTCACGTTCTCCATCCGCTCAGGCATCCAGTGGAGCGAC
>JBGPOC010000298.1:0-3012 GCA_041487825.1 Candidatus Dormibacteraceae bacterium
ACGAACGTCGACCTGCGCTACACGGACTTCAACCGAGACTTCGGGATCGCCATGCCCAGCGATGTCGTCGACTTCGCCGACCTGACCACGCTGCCTCCGATCTACTCGGTGAAGTCCGTCGACACGTCGGGTTGCGGCGCCACATGCGTGGTCGCGGCGCTGGTCACGAATCTAGGCGGCACTCATGCCGCCAAAGCGCCTTCGACGATCACGTTCACGATGACCGATCCGGGGTCGAGCGCGGTGGTCGGCACCTGCACGGCAACGATCCAGCCCGATGTCGGCCACAACAAGCCGAAGGTCGCCTCCTGCACGATCAGCGGCCTGAGCGGCGCGGACCACAACGCTGCCGTGGTCACGGCCACCGCGTTCAACCCGGGTCACGCCTGACGCTCGGGTCGCGCGGTCCGTACCTCCACGAGCTTGGTTCGGCTGCGCGTACCTGACCGCAGGCGCACTGCCGACGCCGGCACTCCGAACTCATGAGCGACCGCTTTCAAGACCGCATCGTTCGCAGCGCCCTCGAGGGGAGGCGCGGTCACCCAGAGGTCAAGGACATCTCCGTCCCAGGCCGCCTTGGAGCGCGAGGCTCGAGCATGCACGCGGACGGTGATGATCACGCCGCCACGTTATTCCGTCCGAACGGGCGCTACGCCATGTTTCGAAATGGTTCGGGCACATAGGCGGCCAGCGCTCGCTTCCATTCGTCGCTCAACACGCCGATGACAGTCGGGTCTTCCCGCGCGAGCCACGCCAGGTGACGCAAGCCGTGCTCGAGGACCTGCGCTGAATCGATGGCCCTGGCTCCGGTGGTGGCCCCTGAGCGGGCCAGCTCCGTCCTCGCGATCGGCACTCCGGCAAGGTACCGGGCCTGGTCGTCCGAGTTGACGACCACGAAGCTCAGCACGACGGCGCCTCGAGCGCGGCGCCAGGAGGTGGAATGCACCAGGACGGGCTCGCCCATCAGGTTTCGCGACAGCCGGGCGACGACCTGGACGGGGTCGTCCTCCGCGGTGATCTCGATGTACCAGGGGTCGGGGCCGCAAGGACCCGCCAGCTCGGGTTGCCCCGACCTCATCCGGAGGACGAATACCTCCAGCTGGACCGGCCCTTCCACCCGCCAGGGTTGAGCCACCGCCGGAGGTTGCGGCCTCGGGCGGGCTTCACGCCGAACCGCCGATTCCTTTTTCGGCCGCCGCTGCTCCACTGGGCGCAGGATAGGCCGAATTGCGTCGAATCAGGTCCGGTCTTCGTCGGACGACGCCGATGCTCGCGGCCGTGCTGGTTTTGGCCGCCTGCATGCCCGGCCGTGCCCAACCCGCCCCGGCGCCGCGCCACGTATTCCTGATCGTGATGGAGAATCACTCCGCCGAAGAGGCTCTTACCGGAGCCTTCACCGCCTCGCTGGCCGCCCGCTACAGTGTCGCAGCCAACTACGACGCGATCACCCATCCAAGCGTCCCAAACTACCTCGCGCTGACCTCCGGTCAAACCTGGGGCGTTACAGACGACAGCTACCACGCGCTGCCGGGCCTCGACCTTGGCGATCAGCTCACCACCGCCGGGGTCAGCTGGCGGGCCTACATGGAAGGCCTGACCGGAAAGGGCTGCATCGACAGCCCGTACCCATACGACCCGGGCCACAACCCGTTCGCCTTTTACGGCGGAGGCTGCCCCCCCAACGTCGTGCCTCTGACCGCTTTGAACGGCGACCTTGCGGGAGACACGCCATCGTTCTCGTGGATATCGCCGGACGATTGCCATAACGGGCATAGCTGCTCGGTGTCGGTGGCCGATGACTGGCTCCAACAGACCGTCAACCTCATCACCGGCTCAACTGCGTGGACTAAGGGCGGCACCCTTTTTGTCACCTGGGACGAGGACGACGGCAGCGCCGGCAATCGCGTCCTGACCCTGGTGATCGCGCCAGGACTGAGCCACGCCGTGAGCAACCGGCCTTACAACCACTACTCGCTCCTGGCGACGATCGAGGACTTGCTGGGCGTGGGCAGGCTCGGCGAGGCGGCCCGGGCGCCGTCCATGCAGGATCTGCTGGGCCACTGAACTCGAAATTGGCGGTCCGGGCCGGTTCCCCTAAGATCGGTTTGCGGGGGTACCTGGTGGGGGCCCCGCTTGTTCATCCAGGCAGCAAGGAGGACGTGGTGAGACCAATTCGAGGCGTGATCCTGGCGGCGGTGTCGATCGTGGCCATAAGCCAATCGCTCGCCGTCGCGGCGGACGACAACGTGCAGCCGGTCGACTTCACGCACAACATCAACGACGCGGCGGCTCCCGTCGCCGGCGCGGTGTTCGGGAGCGGCCCGGCGATGAAGACCGGCACTGCGATCTGCACGACGGCGAGGCAGCTGACGGCCAACGTCAACACGGACTGCGAGACGTCCTCGGTCGGACCGCACAACGAGACGTCGATCGCGATCAACCCGACCGACCCGAACAACATGGTCGGCGGTTTGAACGACTACCAGCTCGGCCTGAACTCCGGCGGCCACGTCACCGAAAGCGTCCTGTCGCGCGCGCACGTGACGTTCGACGGCGGCAAGACCTGGTCGATGTACCCACTGTTCTCGAGCTCGACCTATCAGGGCACCGGCGACCCCGCGGTCGCCTTCGACGCCTCCGGGCACGCTTACTACGGCACGCTGGGCTTCCGCTTCGTCGGCCCGGCGAATGCCACCAACCCAGACGTCCTCGTCTCCAACTCCGGTGACAAGGGCAAGACCTGGAACGTCGTGCGCGTCGCCGCCGGCAGCGGCACCGAGACCAGCGTCGGCGACCTGCTCGACAAGGAGTACGTCGCGGCCTGGGGCAACGGCAACGCCATCGTCACCTATGGCGACTTCCGCCTGGGCCAGAAGGGCGGCTTCATCTCGGCGCGGATCTACAGCTCGGTCACCCACGACGGCGGCAACAGCTGGTCAACGCCCGTCGTGATCTCCGGAAGCCTCGATGAAGCGTTCGTCTCCACCCCCGTGGTGGCAGCGGACGGCCGCA
>JBGPOC010000299.1:0-3001 GCA_041487825.1 Candidatus Dormibacteraceae bacterium
ATACCGGAAAAGAGCAGCCGCGCCGGCGAAGCCGGCCCGGCGATGAGGGAAACCATCCGGGTTTCCCTCATAAGGCGCGGGCCGCAGGCCCGCCGCCGCTAGTGTCCCCACATCGCCCTTTCTGCGTGCTGGACGGTGGCGGCGCCGTGCTCGCCGGTGCGAATCCTGACCGTGTCTTCGACGTCCAGGACGAAGATCTTGCCGTCGCCCACCTCGCCTGTGCGGGCGGCCACGGCCATCTTGTCGACCACGGTGGCGACGATCTCGGCCCGCATCACTGCCTCGATCTTCAAGCGCGGCCGCAAAGAGATATGGACGGCGGTGCCGCGGTACTTCTCGGTATATCCCCGCTGCGCACCGCATCCCTTGACTTCGGTCACCGTGATGCCCGAAACGCCACACTCGTCGAGCACGTCTTGGACCTCCTGCAGCCTCTCGTGACGGATGATCGCCATGACCAACTTCATGCTCTTGCCACCTCCGGGTGCGATCCGCTTGGAACCGGCTCGGGTGAACGGTGCGGGTTGACGGTCGGCGTGTCGGCCGGGCGGTAGATGCCGCCGGGCACCGGCATGAACGACTCAGGGTAGCCCCACATGCCGTGCTCGCTGATGTCCAGCCCTTCCATCTCCTCCCCAGCCGAGACGCGCAACCCGACGGTCTTCTTGATGATCCAGAAGAGGCCGTAGCTGAGAACGAAGACGGTCAAAAACGAGGCCGTGACCGCGATCGCCTGGGCCCCGAGCTGGTGGAAGCTCCCGGTGTAGAAGAGGCCCCCCTGCCCGACGCCGTTGAACTTGGCCAGCGCGGGCACGGTGAACAGGCCGCAGCTGAGCGTGCCCCAGATCCCGGCCAGTCCGTGCGCGGGAAGCGCGCCGACCGGGTCGTCCAGGTATTTGTCGAGTGCCAGCACACCCACGACGACGATCACTCCGGCGACTGCTCCGATCACGACGGCCGCCCAGGGCTCGACGTAGCCCGAAGGCGCCGTGATCGCCACGAGGGCCGCTATGGCGCCGTTGCCGATCATGCCGACGTCCATCGTCTTGGTGATCAGGTAGATGGTGGCCAGTGCCGCCACGGCGCCGCCGGCCGCGGCGAGGTTGGTGACCACGACGACGTCCGCGAAGTGCAGGTTCGTCGCGTTCAAGGTGGAACCGGGGTTGAAGCCGAACCAACCGAACCACAGGATCAGGACGCCCAGCTGCGCGAGCGGCATGTTGTGACCGGGGATGGCGTTGGGCCTGGCCCTTTCGTACTTGCCGATGCGCGGACCGAGCAGCAGCAATCCCGCGAGGCCTGCGGTTGCGCCGGTCAGGTGCACCACGGTCGAGCCCGCGAAGTCCTGGCTGCCCAGCGTCGCCATCAGGTAGCCGCCACCGAACAGCTGGTGGCTGATCAGTGGGTAGATGAAGGCGGCGAACGGAACCCCGAACAGGATGTAGACGATGAACTTGGTCCGCTCGATCATCGTGCCCCAGACGATCGCCAGCGACACCGCGCAGAAGACGAACTCAAAGAAGAACTTGGCCGCCGCAGGCGCGGTGCTGGCCGCGATGGCCGGTAGATCCATCTGCGAGCCGGGGCTGAACGTCGGGAAGAAGCCGCTGCCCCCGATGACGGCGAAGATGCCCCCGGCGCCGAACGCGAAGCCGAACCCGACGGCCCAATACGCGATGGAGCTGACGCTGAGGTTCGTCACCACCTTGGCGACGACCGTGCCGACGTTCTTCATCCGGCTGAACCCGACCTCGAGCATCGCGAACCCGGCCTGCATGAACATCACGAAACAGGCGGCGACGATGACCCAGACCGTGTCCGCCGCGACGCCGGCCGCCTGGGCCGCCGTCTGATCGTCCGCCAGCACGGCGATGGGCAGCATGGCTCCCATCAAGGCCACTCCCCCGGCGATTGCGAGCACCCTCTTGCGTCTCACCAGCGCGTATCGAATCCGCTCTGCGCTCGAACCAGTTCTCGAACCGGACAAGGACCTCACCTCCCAAGGCACATGCCGCCGGCATGGCGGCTCGTCGCCCAACCTAGGGCACCCGGGCAGCGGCTCAAAACGTGTGGTGCTGCTGAACCGACCACCCGGTCCTTGTGCTCATTACACGAGAGGCCTGGCCCTGGGACATCTCCAGTCGTGTCATTCACACAGGAAACAGGGCTTCGGATTCGTGGGGGCGCACCGTGATCCCGCGAGCCGGCGGTTCCTACGATGAGACCTCGAGCTCGTCAAATCCATGGTTCAGGAGGGTGTAGATGGCGATCGAAACAAAATCCGGTAGCAGGACCAGCCCGCGCGAGGTGATCGAGCGCGCGAAAGCCGAGGGCGTCGAGGTGGTCGACGTCCGCTTCATCGATCTGCCGGGTACCTGGCAGCACTTCAGCCTGCCGCTGAGCGAGCTGGAAGAGGGCAGCTTTCGAGAGGGACTTGGATTCGACGGCTCGAGCATTCGCGGCTTCCAGTCCATCAACGAGAGCGACATGCTGCTCATACCGGACCCGGACTCGGCGACCATCGACCCGGTTCTTTCACACAAGACGCTCTTCCTGATCTGCGACGTCATCGATCCGATCACCCGCGAGCCGTACAGCCGGGACGGGCGCTTCATCGCCAAGAAGGCGGAAGAGCACCTGCGCCGCTCGGGCATTGCGGACGTCAGTTACTGGGGTCCAGAGGCTGAGTTCTATCTCTTCAACTCGATGCGGTTCGACCAGAACGCGCACAGCGGGTACTACTACATCGACTCGGAGGAGGGGATCTGGAACTCGGGCAGGAACTCGGAGCCCAACCTTGCGTTCCGGCCGCGGCACAAGGAGGGTTACTTCCCGGTGCCGCCGACAGACAAGCTCCAGGACCTGCGCTCCGAGATCATGCTCAAGCTGATCGAGGCCGGCATCGAGGTCGAGGTGCAGCACCACGAGGTGGGCACAGCCGGCCAGGCTGAGATCGACATGCGGTTCGACACGCTCACCAAGATGGGCGACAAGATGATGG
>JBGPOC010000300.1:0-2988 GCA_041487825.1 Candidatus Dormibacteraceae bacterium
CCGGACGACCGCCTCCTGGTGCGGCTGGAGGTCCTGGCCGCCGAACGCGGCCAGGAGGTCGAGGAACGGGTCGGCCAGGCCGGTTCGTATGCCGGCCATCTCCTCGAGGATCGCCAGCCCGCAGTACGGCACGTAGGCCGGCGAATAGCCGCCCTCGTGGCAGGCGACCAGCCGGCCGCCGCAGACGTCGCGAGCGACGGCGAGCACGGTTCGGGTCAGGCTTCGATAGCCGTCGCTGGTCATCATCATCGACGCGAGGGGATCCATCGCGCTGGCATCCAGGCCCGAGGCGACGAGGATGAGCTCGGGGCGGAAGGCCCTCAGCGCAGGCTCCACCACGCGCTCGAAGGTGGCGGTGTAAGCGCCGACGCCCGACCCGGCCGGCAGGGGGACGTTGATGTTGTACCCCTCGCCCGCGCCGGAGCCGGTGTCGCCGATGGCGCCCGAGCCGGGCGGGTAATTGTTGTCCTGGTGAATTGAGATCGTGAGCACGGTGGGATCGGAGTAGAAGGCGTGCTCCGTGCCGTTGCCGTGGTGGACGTCCCAATCCACGATCGCCACTCGCGACAACCCGCGCGCCTGGCGCGCATGAGCGGCCGCGAGCGCGGTGTTGGCGAAGATGCAGAATCCGCGGCCCTGGTCTTTTTCCGCGTGATGGCCGGGCGGCCGGACCAGCGCGTAGGCGTTGTCCACCTTGCCGTCAAGAACTGCATCGACCGCGGTCATGCAGCCGCCGGCGGCCAGGAGCGCGATCTCGAACGACCCCGGACCGAACGGGGTCTGCTCGCCGGCGTCGCCGCCCATCTCCGCGCTCGTCTTCTTGATGCGCTCCAGGTACTCGCGCGTGTGCAGCCGGAGGATCTCGTCCTCGGTCGCGCTGCGGGGCTTCAGCTGCACCAGGTGATCCATCAACCCACTGACCTCGACCAGGTTGCGGATCCGGCGCTTGCCTTCGGCGCTCTCGATGTGGCCGAGCGGCTCGACGGTGAGGCTCGCCGGGGTCACCCACGCGGACGTGCCCGTGTCATGCCACATGTAGAGCTCGTGCCATACGAAGCCGGTCGTCAGCTCACCCACCCCCCCTCTCTTCGGATACCGGCGCCCCCTGCGCGACCGGTTCACTCGGAGCTTTGGGCGCCGGTGGCTCGGGTCCGAGGTACTTGTTGTACGTGTTGCGAATGACCGGCCACATGCCCTGTGGCGCGAACACCGCGATGAAGGCCAGGATCAACCCCTCGAACAGTGCCCTGTAGTCACCGATCGCGACCAGGTACTGGTCGAGGCCGATGATGATCCCGGCACCCAGGATGGGACCGGCAAATGTGCCCCAGCCTCCGATGACGATCATCGCCAGCAGGTCGATCAGACGTGAGAAATCGAACACGGAGGTCGAGATCCCGCCGTTGTAATGGGTCATGTAGCCACCGGCAAGTCCGGTGAAGAAGGCGCTGATCGCGAAAAGGACGAGGCGGATGCGGAACTGGTTGATGCCCCTGCTGACCCCGTAGGTCTCCGAGTCTCGGAGCGCGGTCACCGCCACCCCGAGCGGCGAATGGATCACGCGCCAGATCACAAAGCTCGCGATGACGAAGATGGCCATCGCCAGGTAGTAGAGATAGATGGTGCGCTGCTCGCCGATGGCGTTGCCGAACTGGAACGTCGGCACCGAAACCAGGCCGTAACCACCGCCGCTGATGAAGCGCGGCCCGGTGACCGCGAAGACTCGCGCCAGCTGATGGAAGGCCAGGGTCAGCAGCACGACATACACGCCCCTGAGTCGCAGGGTCGGAAGGCCGATGCCGACCGCGGCCAGCAATGCGACCACGGGAGAAAAGAGCATCGCGATGAAGGGGTTCCAGCCCAGGCTGTGAGCCAGCACCGCCGTGGTCCATCCGCCCACCGCAAACAGGGCCACCTGCGCGAAGGAGTAGATGCCGCCGTAGCCCATGATCAGGTTCCAGGACTGCGCGACCACGGCCTGCATGAAGAACAGGATCAGCAGGGTGATCAGGTAGTCGCCGATGCTGATCCTCGTCAGCGCCAGAGGAAGCAGGATCCCGGCCAGCACGGTCCCCCCGATCACAGCTACCGGCACGCGGCGCCATGGCGCCGCCGCCTGGTCGACGGTGGGCCTCGCGCTCACGGCCGCGGCTGTGGAGTCGGCGCTCACAGCCGCCTCACGTCGCCGATGCCGAACAGGCCGTTCGGCCGCACGATCAGCATCAGGATGATGAGGATGAAGACGCCGGGCTGCGCCCAGCTCACGCCGTAGAAGACCTCCACGAACGCCTCGAAGATGCCAAGCACGAATCCCGCCACCAGCGCGCCGCGAATGCTGCCGAGGCCACCGAATATGGTGACGATGAGCGCCTGGATCATCGGGTTGAAGCCCGACTGAGGGTTCAGAAAGAAGGTGGGGGCGAGCAGAACCCCGGCAAGTCCCGCGAGGCCACCGCTGATGGCGATGACGATGCCGTATGTCTGCACGACAGGGATCGACATGAGGCTCGCGGCCTCTGCGTTCTGCGAGACGGCGCGGATCGCCATCCCATGCCTCGTGTAGGTGAGAAACAGGTGGACCACGCCGAACAGGGCCAGCGATGTCACGATCACGAGCACGCCCTGGTAAGTGATCTGGACGCCGGCGAGGATGGTCGCGCCGGAAAGCACCGGCGGGACGACCTTGTACTCGGGGTTGAAGATCAGCAGGGCGGCCGCCGAGACTGCGATGGAGATGCCGACGGTGGCGACGAGCGTCGAGTTGTCGAACCCGACCTTTCCGATCACCGGGCGGATGAAGATCATGTGCATCACATACGCGAAGGCGGCGGCGACGAGCACACCGAACGGCGCAGCGACCAGGATCGGCAGGTGCAGGCTCGACACGGCCCAGTAGGCCGCGTAGGCACCAACGACGAAGATCGCCCCATGGGCCAGGTTGAGAAGCCGCACCGCGCCCCAGACCAGGGTCAGGCCCAGGGCCATCAG
>JBGPOC010000301.1:0-2958 GCA_041487825.1 Candidatus Dormibacteraceae bacterium
ACGCCGCCCTCGCGAGGGTGACCGACAAGTACAAGAACGCGCTGTCCGACATGTTCGCCAAGGTGCTGCGCGAGGTGAGCCTCGGTCGTCCCCGGCTGGAGGCGATGGACGAGATGGGCCGCAGCAGCGGGGTCGACGACCTGCACAACTTCATCCAGGCGATCATCCAGTCAGAACAGTTCGGCACCGGCATCGGCAAGATCCTGCGCATCCAGGCCGACGAGATGCGGCGCAAGCGCCGCCAGCGGGCGCAGGAGAAGGCGGCCCAGGCGACCTTGAAGATGATGCTGCCGATGGTCGGCTGCATCTTCCCGACGCTCTGGATCGTGCTTCTCGGACCCGCCGCGCTGATCCTGATGAAGCCAAGGTCCTAGGAGCACAGACCCCACGTCTTCGATCCTGCCGAGCGTTCATTGGTGGGAGCTGGTCATCCGTGCGGTTCTCATCTACGTTGCGTTGCTCGCCGCCCTCCGCGTCTTCGGCAAACGCGAGGTGGGGCAATTCACGCTCTACGACCTGGTCTTCATCCTGCTGGTCGCCAACGCTCTGCAGCCGGCGATCACCGGGCCCGACAACACGATCGGTGGCGGCCTTGTGCTCATCGTCGCGCTCGTGACGGTGAACTGGGGAATATCAAGGCTAGACCGGATTCCGCGCTTTCAAAAGCTCTTCGCGGCCGCCCCCGCCGTGATCATCAAGGACGGCAAGTACCTTCGCGACACGATGCAGCGGGAGGGCGTTGACCAGGAGGAGGTCGAGACCGCGATGCGCGAGCATGGCGTCGGCGCCGTCAAAGAGGTGCAGCTCGGTGTGCTGGAGCCGGACGGCAGCATCTCGATAGTGGCGGTGGGAGGCGCGACGAGGACCAAGCGCAAGGTCCGATTCCATCACCGACAAATATGAGATATGAGGGAAACCCGGATGGTTTCCCTCATCGCGCGTGCGGCTTCGCCGCAGGCGCTGCTCTTTTCCGGTACATGGATGGGATCTTTTTGAAGAGTCACGCCCTGCCACGCATGGAGTGATTGAAGACAAAGTCATGGCCGGGGGGACCCCGGCCAACCCTGCTGCGCTGGTGATGCTGCCGTTACGTTGGTTGGGCGAGGAAGGCTAGAGCCGCCTCTTTGAACTCTCGCGAGGGGACTGTTGACATGTGGTCCCTTCCCGCGATCGTCACCAGCCGGGCGGTTGGGATGGATTCGACCAGGAGGTCGACCTCCGCGACGATGTCGTCCTTGTCGCCGACCACAACCAGCATCGGAATCGTGATCGAGCCCAGCCGGTCGGGGTCGGGGTCGGGCTGAGGGCCGAGGATGCATGCGGCGAGAGCCTCGAGGTCGTTCGACGGCCTTGCGGCTGCGAACTCGCGGAACCTCCTGGCCACAGCGTCGGACGTGGGCTCGCCACGCATCGCGCGCGCGATCTCCGCGGCTGCATGAAACGCCCCTCCCCAACCGAGGCCGCCGAGCACGACCCGTTGCAGCCTGCCGGGCAGGTCGAGAGCGGCCTGAAGTCCGATGCGGGATCCCATCGAGTATCCGATGTAGTTCGCTGTTTCGACGTGGAGGTGGTCGAGCAGCCGACCAATGTCGGCCGCCATCCGCTCGAGGCCGTAGTCGGCTGGATCGTGAGGCTTCTCGCTGCTGCCGTGGCCCCGGCAATCCAGGCCGATCACCCGATATCCGGCACCGGTGAGCGTCTCCTGCCAGCGCGTCCCGACCCAGTTCAACCGGTAGTCAGAGGCAAAGCCGTGGACCAGCAGAACGGGAGGGTCGGCATCCGGTCCATGCAGCTCGTAGTGCAATCGGATGCCGTCGCTGTCGAAGTACATGGCGGTTGCGGCTACCCTAATCGAACGGTGATGGCAGGTCCAAATGCGGTGCATGCGCGGACTGGGAAGATGCTCGTGAACGAGCTCGAGGTGGAACGCGGGTTGATCGGTCGCACTGTCGGGTTGATGTTCCGCCCGAGCCTGGACCCAGGCCACGGCATGTGGATCACTCCATGCAACGGAATCCACATGATGTTCATGCGGTTTGCGATCGACGCGGTGTTCCTGGATCGGATGGAGCGCGTCAAAAAGGTGTATCCGAGACTCCCCGCGTGGTGGGGCGTCGTCTGGCTGGAGTGGGGCGCTCACAGCGTGCTGGAGCTCGCGGCAGGTTCGACCGCCGACCTCGACCTCAGGCCGGGCGATCAGATCGTCATCGGGTGACGCTCCCTGTAAAGGCGGGCTTGACCGAGGACGTAGCCTCGAAACGTGCTCTCAAGTGTGGTGGATCTCATTTTTCCGCCGCGCTGCGGGGCGTGCCGCATTGTCGGGTCCTGGCTGTGCCGGCGCTGCCTCGCCAGGATCAGGCGTCTCGAGGAGCCGACGTGCCGGCGTTGTGGGGTGGAGCTCGAGTCGGCTCACACGAGCTGCGGGTGTCGCGGCCGGCTCCGGGCACTCACCCGGTTGCGCTCGGCCGTCGCCTACGAAGGCCCAGTCGAGCTCGCGGTCCAGCGTTTCAAGTACGAAGGGTGGCGCCGGCTCGCCGGCCCGCTCGCGCTGCTGCTGGCGGAACGTCTGACGGTCGAGGGCCTGGCGGCCGAGTGGGTGCTGGCGGTGCCACTCCACCAGGCCCGGCTGCGGCAGCGGGGATTCAACCAGGCTGAGCTCCTTGGGGGCGAGCTGAGGCGCCTCCTTGGGCTGCACAGGCCACCAGGCGAGATGGTGCGCATCCGGGCCACGCCCCCGCAGGTCGGACACGATCGGCTGTGGCGGCTGGAAAACGTTCGCGGCGCATTCACGTGGCAGGGCGCCGACCTGGGTGGGAGATCGCTGCTGTTGGTCGACGACGTGGCGACCACGGGTGCCACGCTGGACGCTTGCGCCGCAGCGCTCAGAGCCTCGGGCTCAGGGCCTGTGATCGGCGCCTCGGTGGCGAGGGTGGTCGTGTAGGGGAACGGGAAAGGGGC
>JBGPOC010000302.1:0-2936 GCA_041487825.1 Candidatus Dormibacteraceae bacterium
AACCCGAAGATGAAGGCTTACATCTTCACGGCCCGCAACGGCATTCACATCATCGACCTGCAGAAGACGGTCCGGCTGCTGGACGAGGCGTGGGATTTCGTCCGCGGCGTGGCTGCGAGCGGGCGCCCGGTGTTGTTCGTCGGCACCAAGAAGCAGGCCCAGGAGACGATCCAGACCGAGGCCGCCCGTTGCGGCATGTACTTCGTCAACCGTCGCTGGATGGGCGGGATGCTCACCAACTTCAGCACCGTGAAGAAGCGCATCGAGCGGCTGCAGGAGCTTCGAAAGATGCAGCAGGAGGGCCAGTTCGAGCAGCTGCCCAAGAAGGAGGCCAAGCATCTCCAGGACGAGCTCGACCGCCTGATGTTCCATTTCGACGGCATCGCGGATATGAAGCGCCTGCCTGGCGCAATGTTCGTGGTCGATCCCCGCAAGGAGCACATCGCGGTCACCGAGGCCAACCGGCTGAAGATCCCGGTGGTCGCGATCACCGACTCCAACTGTGACCCCGACCTGATCACCTACGTCATCCCCGGCAACGACGACGCCATCCGGGCGGTGAAGCTCCTGACCGGCAAGATTGCGGATGCATGCCAGGATGGGCGCCAGGAGGCCCAGGCGCGCGGCGAGATCCTGCCCGAGGTGGAGGAGCGCGAGTTCCTCGAGACGCCCCGGTACGAGGAGATCGAGGAATACCTCGAGGACGAAGAGGACTATCTCCCGACCGTTTCCGAGGAGGAGTTCAGCGGCCGGACGGTCGACGACGAGGAGGCTCGCTAGTGCCCAAGGTGAGCATGGAGCTCGTCAAGAAGCTTCGCGAGATGTCGGGCGCGGGCATGATGGACTGCAAGCACGCGCTCGAGGAGGCCGACGGGGACGTCGACAAGGCCTACACGATCCTGCGCGAGAAGGGCATCGCGAAAGCAGCCAAGCGCGCCGGGCGCGCCACCGGCCAGGGCGTGGTCGAAGCCTACCTGCATCGCCTCGGGGACGACTTTCCGCCCCAGGTCGGCGTGCTGATCGAGGTCAACTGCGAGACCGACTTCGTCGCCAAGGGCGAGGACTTCCTAAAGCTGGCCAAGGAGCTCGCCCTCCAGGTCGCGGCCGCGAACCCCCGCTGGGTTTCGCGCGAAGAGGTGCCCGACGACGTGCTCGTCGCCGAGCGGGTCGTTTTCGAGACGAAGGCGCAGCAAGAAGGAAAGCCTGCTCAGGTCGTCGCGAAGATCGTCGAGAACCAGGTCGAGAACTTCATCAAGGAGAACTGCCTGCTCGAGCAGCCGCACTGGCGCGACCCTAAGAGCACGGTGCAGGATCTGATCGCCGAGAACATCTCGAAGCTGCAGGAGAACATCACGGTGCGCCGCTTCGCGCGGTTCAATATCAGGGAGACGTGACCGGCCAGACGCGCATGAACGAGATGGGAGATCGCTCGCCAAAGTACAACCGAGTCCTGCTCAAGCTGAGCGGTGAAGCGCTTGGCGGGGCGCGGGATTACGGCATCGATCTCTCGGTGGTCCAGACCATCGCCGGCCAGGTCAAGGCCGTGCATGAGATGGGTGTCCAGATCGCGCTCGTGGTCGGTGGGGGAAACATCTTTCGAGGCATGGCCGCAAGCGAGCTCGGCTTCGATCGCGCCACCGGCGACTACATGGGGATGCTGGCGACCGTCATCAACGCGCTGGCGCTGCAGGATGCCCTCGAGCGCATCGGAATACCCGCCCGGACGATGACGGCGATCCAGATGCCTCAGGTCGCCGAGCCATACATCCGGCGCCGCGCGGTCCGTCATCTCGAGAAGGGAAGGGTGGTGATCCTCGCCGCCGGGACCGGCAACCCGTACTTCACCACCGACACCACCGCGGCCCTGCGCGCCGTCGAGATCGAAGCCGACGTGATCCTCAAGGCGACCAAGGTCGACGGGGTGTACACCGCGGACCCGAAGATCGACTCCAAGGCGGTCAAGCTCGACCGGCTGGACTACCTCGAGGTCCTGAACCGCGGTATCGAGGTCATGGACAACACGGCCGTGACGCTGTGCATGGACAATGACGTTCCGATCGTGGTCTTCAACCTGCTCATCCCGGGCAACATTGAGCGGGTCATCCTCGGCGAGGAGATCGGCACGCTTGTGGGGACGGCGAGGTGAGGCCGGAGATGCCGGCCCTCCGGCCCCACCTCAGGTGATCGACCCCATCCTGCGCGACGCCGAGACGAAGATGAGCAAGTCGGTAGAGCATTTCGCCGCGGACCTGGCGACGATCCGGACCGGCCGCGCCAACCCGGCGCTGATCGACCGGATCATGGTCCCGTACTACGGCACGCCCACGCCGCTCAACCAGCTGGCCCAGATCAGCGCGCCGGAACCCCGCCTGCTGGTCGTCCAGGTCTACGACAAGAGCCAGATCGGAGCGGTCGAGAAAGCGCTGCGCTCGGGCGAGCAAGGGCTCAACCCGGCGAGCGACGGGCAGCTCATCAGGGTGCCGATCCCCCCTCTGACCGAGGAGCGGCGCAAGGAGTTCGTGAAGCTCGTGCGCCAGAAGGCGGAGGAGGCCCGCGTGGCCATCCGCAACATCCGCCGCGACGAGATCCACCGTGTCGACCAGATGGAGAAGCACGGCGAGGTTGCCGAGGACGATGCCAAGCGAGCTCACGCCCGCCTTCAGAAGCTGACCGAATCGCAGGTCGAAAGGGTCGACGCAGTCGCCGCGAGAAAGGAAGCAGAGGTCATGGAGGTGTAGGTCGGGCCTTGCCCGACCTTATGAGAGGGACCCCGGATGGTTCCCTCTCATCGCGCGTGCAGCTTTGCCGCAGGCGCTGCTCTCTTTCCGGTATATCGATGGGATCGTTTTAGAAGGATCTATCCAGGCCGCCCAGGAGTGGCATGGACAAAGTCATGGCCGGGGGGACCCCGGCCAACCCTGCCACGCTGGCAGTTG
>JBGPOC010000303.1:0-2919 GCA_041487825.1 Candidatus Dormibacteraceae bacterium
CGGCGTCATGGAGTGGGCTGTCTCAGCGCGAGAGCGGGGAATAAAGGTCGTCATCGCCGCCGCGGGGGGCGCCGCCCACCTGCCGGGTGTGGTCGCCGCGTGGACCGACCTGCCGGTGATCGGGGTACCGGTGCCGACCCAGCACCTGGGTGGTGTCGACTCCCTGTACTCGATCGTGCAGATGCCGGCCGGGGTCCCCGTGGCGACCGTCGCCATCGGCGAGGCCGGAGCGAAAAACGCGGCCTGGCTCGCCGCGCGCATCATCGCCCTCAGCGACAGCGAGGTTGAAGCGCGCCACGCCGAGAAACGAAAAGCCCTGGCGGGAATTTGATGGCGAGGAAGAATCCGAGGCTGCGCCTGATCGACACCACGTTTCGCGACGCGCAGCAGTCCCTGCTGGGCGGCAATCTGGGCGGCGACGAGATCGTCCCCATCGCCGCCAAGATGGATGCGATCGGCTTCACCGCGATGGAAGCGTTCGGAGGAGCGACTTTCGAAACGCAGGTCAGGCGGCGTGAGAATCCATGGGAGTACCTGCGAAATCTCTCCAAGGTGACTCCCAACACGCCCATCCAGGCCTTGATCAGGGGCCAGAACCTGTTGGCCAATCGCAACTTTCCAGACGACGTGGTCGAGCTCTTCATCAAACACGCGGCCAGATGCGGAGTCGACGTTTTCCGGATTTTCGACCCGCTCAACGACCTTCGCAACATGGAAGCCACGGTGGCTGCCGCGCTGAAGGCGAAGAAGAAGGTCCAGGGCGCTCTGTGCTACGCGATCTCGCCCGCGCACAGCCTCGAGCTGTGGTGCTCCCTTGCCAAAGGCCTGGAGAACCTGGGCTGCCACGAAGTCGTGATCAAGGACACGTCCGGCCTCCTCAGCCCGCAGGCGACCTGGGAGCTGGTCACCGCGCTCAAGGAGACGGTGAAGGTTCCCATCGACGTTCATTCGCACTGCTCGAGCGGCATGGCGCCCATGGCCTACATGGCCGCCGTCGAGGCGGGCGCAGAGATCCTGGACGTGGCGATGTCGCCACTTGCATGGGGCACCTCGCAGCCAGCCGTCGAGAGCGTCGTCGCGGCGCTGAAGGGAGGCGAGTACGACACGGGCCTCGACCTCGAAAAGATGTGGGACGTCCAGCACGACGTCGAGGTGCTCAAGCGAAAGCACATTAAGAGCCTGAGCCCGGTCGCCGATCGGGTCGACGCGAGCATCCTTCGCTACCACATGCCCGGCCTGATGCTCGAGCAGGTGTACCACGAGCTGGCCGCGCACAATGCCGGCGGCCGCACGGCGGAGGTCCTCGAGGAGGCCAACCGGGTGCGATTGGAGCTCGGCTATCCACCACTGGTCGCGCCGATTCGCCAGATGATCGCCACCCAGGCGGTCTACAACGTGATCGGCGGGGACCGCTACGCGACCGTGACGCAGGAGCTCAAGGACTACCTGCAGGGTCTCTACGGGCGTCCGCCCGTCCCGGCCGACCCCGAGCTGCGCCGGCTCGTACTGGGCCGGGAGGAGCCGATCACTATCCGCCCCGCGGACCTGCTCGAGCCGCAGGTCACGGCCGCGCGCCAGCAGCTCAAGAAGATGAGCTTCGAGCCAACCGACGAGGCGGTCCTCATCCAGCTGCTCTTCCCGGCGCTCGCCCCCGACTATCTGCGGGGGCCCGAGCCCGAGGCGAAGCCCTCCCAGAAGGCGCCGGTCCCAAGCATTTCGACCGAGCACGCCGCCCCCGCTCCTTCGGCGCCGGCAACGCCGCCTCCGGGTCTCGCGTCCGCTGCCGTCACCGCGGAGTTCGAGGTCGAGGTCGAGGGCGAGATGTTCAAGGTCCGTGTCACTGGAGCGGGTATGACCGTGGTGCCCGGGGCCGCAGGTGCCGCGCCGGCGCCGGCTGCCGAGCCAAGCCCGCGCACGGGAGAGGGCGTCGTCCTCGCCCCCATGCAGGGCCTGATCGTGAAGATCCCGGTCAAGCCAGGCGAAGAGGTGAAGCTCGGTGACGTGGTCGCCGTCCTTGAGGCGATGAAGATGCAGAACGACATCGTCACGGGCGTCGCCGGCCGCGTGCGCGAGGTCTTCGTCAAGGAAGGCGAGGTAGTGACGCCGGGCCAGCCGCTTCTCGCGGTCCAATGAAAAGAAAGCTCTTCACGAAGATCCTCGTCGCCAATCGCGGTGAGATCGCGATCCGCGTGATGCGAGCGTGCCGTGAGCTCGGCATCGCGACCGTTGCGGTGTACTCAGACGCGGATCGCAACGCCATCCATGTTCGCTATGCAGACGAGGCCCACCACATCGGCGGCTCCGCTCCGGCGGAGTCGTATCTGCAGGTCGATCGAATCGTCAAGGTGGCGCACGACTGCGGAGCCGAGGCCATCCATCCCGGTTACGGGTTCCTGTCGGAGAAGCCTGCGTTCCCGAAGGCATGCCAGGATGCCGGCATCAAGTTCATCGGCCCGCCGGCGTCTGCGATGCGCGCGCTCGGCTCCAAGCTGGCCGCGCGCCAGCTGGCGATCGACCATGGCGTCCCGGTGACACCGGGCACGGGAGCTTTGGTCGACCCCGCTGCGGCGATCGCCGCCGCGCGTGAGATCGGCTTTCCGGTGATGGTCAAGCCGTCCGGCGGCGGTGGGGGCATCGGCATGAAGGTCGTGGAGTCGGAGGATGCGCTCGCTGCCGCGGTGGAGAGCAGCGCCCAGGCGGCGCGCTCCGCCTTTGGTGACGCGACCATCTACATCGAGCGTTACGTGCGCAAGCCACGCCACATCGAGATCCAGGTCATCTGCGACTCATTCGGCAATGCGGTGCACCTCGGCGAGCGTGAGTGCTCCATCCAGCGCCGCCATCAGAAGGTCATGGAAGAGACCCCTTCGCCGGCCGTCACGCCTGAGATCAGGGCGGCCATGGGCGAGGCGGCCATCA
>JBGPOC010000304.1:0-2885 GCA_041487825.1 Candidatus Dormibacteraceae bacterium
CGTCTGTTTGAGAGGTGATTCAGGGCCGGGTGCGCTTGGCGCCGATGAGGGGAACCACCGGGGGTTCCCTCTCATGCTTTTACCAGCTGCCGCCGCCTCCACCGCCACCGCCCCCGCCTGAGAACCCGCCGCTGAACCCGCTCGAGCTGCCCGAGCTTGGTGGGACGTAGGTGATCGCGCTAGAGATGTTGGCGTTCATGGCCTCGAGGCTGCTCGCGAGCAGCGCGGCCTGGAACGGAGCGTTGCCCACGTACCAGGAGCTGGTCGCGCTGGTGTCGATACCTTCAAACGCCTTCGCCCACAGGCCGACGCACCCGAAGACGATCGCGTAGGGCAGCAGCTGCGTGAAGATCTCGGCCTTCTCGGCGAACTGCTGCCGGTACTTCTCGGCAGTGGTCATGTAGAGCCGGAAACCGAGTGTCTTCTGGAGCAGCTCGCGCCCGGCCGCCGTGCGCTGCGGCATGAACGGGAAGGTCGCCGTGAGCAGGATTCCGGTGATCACGACGGCGAGACCAACGAGCCCCCAGCCAAAGGCCACGCCCAGTCCCACGGTCGCGGCGAAGCCCACCAGGACCACCCCTCCCCCGAGGCATCCCCAGGCCGCGCGGGCCTGGTCGGGCCGGCTCGTGAAGAGGCGTCGAGACATCGCGTCTGAGTAGATCTCCTTCTCGGCCTGCCGGAGCGTGGGGGCGAATGTGCCTTTGAGGTCCGAGAGCTTCACCGTGCTCCGGCCCGCGAAGAGGCCGTCCAGGATGGTTTTCTCATACGGCAGCAGAGAGGCGGCGTTGCCGCCCTCCTTCCAGGCGAGCGTCCAGTCTGCCTTTCCTGGACCCTCGGCGATCGTGAGATAGCCCCGCACCGCCAGGTCGACGATCGTCGCGGTGACGTCCTTGGTGTCGGCGCTCTGGTCGAGGATGAGCCCGAGCTCCGCGGGCCTCATGTTCTGGGGGACCGCGAACTCGACCACCACGGGTTCGTGCGCGAACAGCGGCTCGGTCTGCTCACGCTCGGCTCGCGCGTCAGGCGCGGCCGAGGGGTCGCCCGCAAGGTAGTACCGCGTCAGATACGCGCGATCGCGGCCGTGAACCCACCAGTTCCACGCCACCAGCCCGACGCCCAGCAATGTCAGCAGTGCGAACAGCACAACTGTCCAAGGCGTGATATCGAATGCGTCCTGCGGGAACTGGCGCTGGCGAGGCTCAAGGAGCGGTGGCGGCACGCTCACGGCGCCCGGTTTGAGGGCGACCGCCACGCTCATCTCCTCGCCGGAGCCGAGCTGCCGGGTCGACGAGAACTGCACGCCCGTGGCGGAGTCGGCGTGGTTGCAGGTTTCGGTCGAGCCTTCCGGTCCCTGGTAGCAGGCCGAGTTCAGAAGGCTCCCGGAAGGCACGACGATGGTCGCGCTCACGGCTGCTTTGGGCACCGGCCACAGGGCGCCGTCGACGTTCCAGAACAGCTCGTCGTGATCGGCGAACGAGTTCATGGCCCCGGCCACCGTGTACTTGATGACGTACCGCTGGACCCCGGTCACCAGGGCGCTCGGATCGCCGATCTTGATGACCTCGTTGTCGCTGCTGACCGAGTCGTCGTGGGTGAGCGCGCTCGAGCCGTTCGTCACCGAGTCGACCTGCAGCACGTAGTAGCGGTCGTGGGTGTCGTCGTACCGATACCGAAGCGGGATGGTCCTGAAAATTCCGTGCTTCGACTGCGAGCCGAAGTCGACCAGGATGTCCTCCGTGACATCGATCGAGGAGTCAGGTGCGATGAGGACCTGGGAGTGGAACGACCGGACGATCCATCCCTCGTCGGCATTCGCAACCGGGCCGGAGCCGATCACCAGCCAGGCTACGGCCAGCAAGGCGAGCATCAGTCTTGCGGCCGCGTTGCGAAGGCTCATCTCCGGATGGATGTTACTTCGGCTGTTACGGCCAAAAGCCCATGCTGATCGGGCGCGTGACCCGGTGG
Source organism: Candidatus Dormibacteraceae bacterium (assembly GCA_041487825.1). GTDB lineage: Bacteria > Chloroflexota > Dormibacteria > Dormibacterales > Dormibacteraceae > Palsa-872. The sequence goes on from JBGPOC010000304.1 coordinate 1,966, forward strand.
TATTCGTATAGTCGTGATGCGGGCGCCGAGCCCGCATCCTCCACGCGCGTAATCAGTACTGCCCTATGACACTCACGAATCTCCGTCACGACATCCGCAATGTGGCGATCATCGCTCACGTCGACCACGGGAAGACGACGCTGGTCGACGCCCTGCTGAAGCAGAGCCACACGTTCCGTGACAACCAGGACGTGGGCACGCTGATCATGGATTCGAACGACCTCGAGCGCGAGAAAGGCATCACGATCCTGGCCAAGAACACGTCGGTGCGGCACGGGGACGTGACCATCAATATCATCGACACCCCGGGGCACGCGGACTTCGGCGGCGAGGTGGAGCGCGTCCTCAACATGGCGGACGGCTGCCTGCTCCTGGTGGACGCTGCCGAGGGGCCGATGCCGCAGACGCGGTTCGTACTTCGTAAGGCGTTCGAGGTCGGCCTGCGCATCGTGGTCGTCATCAACAAGGTCGATCGCAAGAACGCGGATCCGAAGGCGGCCCTGGACAAGGTGCACGACCTCTTCCTCGAGCTCGCCGAGGATGCCGACCAACTGGAGGCGCCCGTGATCTACGCGGTGGCCAAAGAAGGGCGTGCCGGTGTCGACGCCGACGACCTGGCGCCGGACCTCGAGCCCCTGTTCAAGACGATCATCGAGCACATCCCTCCACCCGTCATCGAGCCCGGAGGCTTTCAGATGCTGGTCGCCAACCGGGCCTACGACGACTACACCGGGCCGATGGCCATCGGGCGCATCTCCCGGGGCCGCATCGCCCCAGGCGATCCCGTCTCCGTGCTCACCGCCAGCGGGGAGCCGCGGCGCGCCAAGGTCGTTCAGGTGCTCGTCTATCGGGGCCTGGACCGAGTCGCGGTTCCGGCCGCGACCGCCGGGGACATCGTCGTTCTCACCGGCCTCGACGAG
>JBGPOC010000305.1:0-2874 GCA_041487825.1 Candidatus Dormibacteraceae bacterium
CCACCCGGCCGGTCTCGATCGACAGCCGCCTCCCGGCGACCTCTACGTTTTTTGTGACTATTGCCACGCGAAAACCTCCATTTGGGAGGACTTCCCCGAGGTGCGTACCTGGGTCAGGTTCCTAGCAGCTGCGGCTCAGGTCCGGAGGCCTCAGCGAGAGCTTCTAAGAGCTGACCCCGCGCCACCAGCGTGGAGTCCTCCCGATTGACTTAATTGGCCGGCTTCAGCCCGGCCGGGCTATCTCCTGATCCCGAGCTTGCCGACAAGCGCGCGGTAGCGCTGGATGTCGGTGTCCCTCAGGTAGTTCAGCAGACGCCGTTGCTTGCCAACCAGGAGCAGGAGGCCGCGGCGCGAGTGATGGTCCTTGGCGTGCGTCTTCAGGTGCTCGGTGAGCTCCCGGATGCGAGCGGTGGAGAGCGCAATCTGGACCTCGGGCGAACCCGTGTCCTTGTCAGCTCGCCTGTGCTCTGCGATCAGCTTGCCCTTGACTTCTGTCTCTGTTGCCAAACCGAATTGTGATTATACCGGCCTCCCATCGGCCCCCGCTTAAGGTGACCAGGCGACCGAGCCGTCCGCGCGGGGGTCGGCGCCTGCCCGCCACGACTGGGGGCCGTCGATCACGATCGCCTGGGCGTGGCCGAGCGTGTGGTGCTTCGGGGGCATCAATTGGACCCGAAGGCCCGAGCGGGCCAGGTCTGCGGCGCCTGGGTAATCAGCCTCGACGGAGACGGTTTCGCCGCCCGCCTGGACGCGCACTCGCGGCCGTGCGACCGCCTCCGCGGGCTCCAGCCCGTGGTCGACGAGATTGATGAGCACCTGCGTCTGCAGCTGCGGCTGGCCCTCACCGCCCATCGAGCCGAATGCGATCGACGGCCGGCCCTCGCGCGCCGCGATCGCGGGGATGAGGGTGTGCATGGTGAGCTTCCTGGGCTCGAGGCGGTTGACGTGGGCGGGGTCGAGCTTGAAGTAGCAGCCGCGGTTCTGGAGCAGCATCCCGGTGCCCTCGGCGACGATGCCCGACCCGAAACCGTAAGCAACGCTCTGGATCAACGAGACCACGTTTCCGTACTCGTCCGCGGCGCAAAGGTAGACGGTGTCCCCCCCGTCGCGACCTTCTCCCCCGCCTCCGACGGCCGAATGCGATGGATCGAGGAACGGCTCCAACGGCACCATTGCGAAGTCAGGGTCGGTGATGTAGCGATCGCGCAGCGGATAGCACGCGTCTCGGACCTTCTTGAACGCCACCACGAAATCGCGGCCTGGACGCAGGTCCTTGCGCGACAGCCGGTTCAGCCTGGTCAGCATCGCCAGGGCGGTGAGACCCTGTGTCGGCGGCGGAAGCTCGTAAACCGTGAGGTCTCTGTACTCCGCGGCGACGGGGGTGACCCACTGCGAGCGGTGCGTGGCGAGGTCATTCGCTGTGACGAAGCCGTCGCGCCTGCGGATCGCCTCGGCGATCGCGGCTCCGACCGCGCCCCTGTAGAAACCGTTGATCCCCGAGCGCCCGATGTCGTTCAGGACCGTGGCGAGGTCGGGATTGCGCAGCAGCATGCCCGCCTCCATCGGGGGGTAGAGCTCATGAGCGGCGCGCTCCCGCCCCAGCAGCTCGGCGCTTTCCTTGAGGAACTCCGACAGGCGTTCCGTGATGATGGAGCCGTCTCGGGCGAGCGTCACCGCCGCCTCCATGACCGGCGCCATCCCCAGCGACCCGTATCGCTCGATGAGGCGGCCCCACGCCTCCACCGTTCCCGGGACGGTGACGGTGAGGACACCTCGCTCCGGCATCGTCTGGTGGCCGCGCGAGCGGACCGCGTCGATGGTGGCGAGCTCGCCGGACCGGCCGGCCCCGATCAAACCGACCGGCGTGTCTGCGCCCCCGGGCCAGACGATGGCCATCAAGTCGCCTCCCACCGAGGTCATATGGGGGTACACCACGCACAGCACCGCGTCGGCGGCCACTGCCGCATCGACGGCGTTGCCGCCGTCCCGCAGAACCTGCGCCCCTGCCTCGCTGGCGAGGTGATGCGGGGTTGCGATGACCCCCCTGGTCACACCGGCGCGATGAACTCGATCGCGCCGGGCTGGATCTCGAACAGCGCAGGCAGCATGCCTGGCTGCTCTCCGTCGAGGTCTATCCTCACCGGCTCTGTCGAGGAGACCGAGATTCGCTTGCCATACATGAGCTGGATCTTCGGATTGTGTTGGTCGAGGTGGGTGCCGTTGCGGATGTTGCCCATCTGGCGCGCGCTCTCCAGCTTGCCGACGTCTCCGATCAAGATGACGTCGAACACGCCGTCGGTGGGCTTCGCGGAGGGGGCCATCCGCATACCGCCGCCGAAGTACTGGCAGTTGGCGATGACGACCTGCTGGGCGACCATCTCGATGGTGTTGCCGTCCACCACGACCGTCATCGGCTTGTTCTTCCAGGCCAAGAGGGAAAGAACCGACGCAAGCATGAACGTCGCTGCTCCGCCGAAGACCTTGGTTCCGGTGTTGACTCGGTTGACGACCTCGCCTCCAATGCCTGCGTCGGCGATGTTGATGAAATGGCGCACGGCGGTGGAGCCGTCGTGCGCGGCATACGTCACGCAACCGGCGTCAAGACGCCTTGGAGTTCCGTTAGCGATCACGTGCACGGCTTCCTTGACGTCGAGCGGGATTCGGAGGGTGCGCCGGAAGTCGCCGCCGGTGCCCAGCGGGAGCATGCCCAGCTTGCTCGTCGTGGGGATGGGGGCGCCGTTGTGGAAGAAGCCGTTGACCACCTCGTTCAGGGTTCCATCACCGCCGACGGCGACCACGACCGGCCGCGACTGCCTGACCGCCTGTTGAGCGATCTCGGTCGCTTCCAGCGGCCGGGTCGTGAGCGCCGCCTCG
>JBGPOC010000306.1:0-2874 GCA_041487825.1 Candidatus Dormibacteraceae bacterium
CAAGGTCACCGAGCAGGCGATCCAGATCTGTGGCGGCTACGGGTACATCCGCGACTTCCCTGTCGAGAAGTGGCACCGCGACGCCAAGATCTACACCCTCTTCGAGGGCACGTCGGAGATTCAGCGGCTGGTCATCTCGCGAGCCCTGGCTCGCGACTAGCGTGGCGGCGGCGCCATCACCGGCCCAGCAGCGCCGGGACGCCCGGATCGACCGTCGGCGGCGGCGAGTCGCTGATGCCGCCCTGTACCTGTTTGCGACCCGCGGCTACAACGTCACGTCGGTGGAAGACGTCGTGGCCCGGGCAAAGTCGTCCAAGTCGGCTTTCTACGAGTTCTTCAAGTCCAAGGAGGACTGCTTTCGCGATCTCCTGGTCCAGGAGGGCGGCGCTCTCATCCATGAGGTGCTGGCGGACGCCGCCAGCGGGCACAACCATCACGAGAGGTTGCGCCGAGGCATCTCGAGGCTCGTGTATTCGTGCTTCGAGAGGTCTTCGGTCGCGCGTCTGCTGATCGTCGAGTCCGTCGGCCTCAGCGCGGGCGTCGACCAGGTCCGGTATGAGCTCCAGAGCCGCTTCGCCAACGCCGTCGCAGAGGAGGTCCGGCACGCGATGCTGCACGATCCGTTCTATGCGGACAAGGATCCGCAGGTGTTCGGCCGGGCGGTCGTCGGCGCCGTTAGCGACTCGGTGGGCTACTTCCTGACGCATCCCGGCGTGGATGCGGAGTCGCTGGCGGAGAGCCTCTGCCGGATCTTCGCGCCCTGATCAACCGCCGCCGAACAGGCGGCGAATCGCGCCAAGTATCCCACCGCTCGGCGCATCCGAAGGCACATCCCAGCCGAACGAATCCACTTTCGAGGCAGGCGTCCTCTGTGGCTTGGCCTGATGGCCGTGCCCACGGCCTGCGTAGAAGCGGCGCGCCATCTCATCGAGGTTGCCCGGTATCCCCTCGGTGGCCAGCGCCTTCTTGAACGCGGCGCGGAGGAGGTCGCCGCTGGGGTCTCGCCCGAGCACCGGCGTCGCGGCGAGGCCGGCGGAGATCTGCGCCGCAGCGGGGTCGCCGCGCTCCACCAACAGCTCCGCGGCAGGCCTGGCCATGTAGCGAGCCTCCATGAGGTTCAGCGATGACGCGATGCCCTGCAGGTCGGCGAGCGTGCCGCTGCTGGCGGCGAGCCTTTCCTTCAGGACATCGATCCTTTTGGGCCGCGGATATGGTGCTGCCATGCTTGTCCTCCGGACCAGTGTTGGGGGAAGCTTCGCTGATAATAGTGCGCGAGCAAGGGAGATACCCCTTCGGGGGTGTCCTCGATGCGGACCAGCCGCGGGCCTTGACAACCTGTGAGGGCGGGTGCCCGATGTACGTTCGCTTAGGCGACGGCTACACCGTCGCTTCAAACGGATCTCTCCCTTGCTCATCGACTCTCTGACCACCGCCCGCCTTCGGTCGCCTGAGTTTTGGGACGAGCTGCTGGCTCGGGGCGATGGTCGCTGGCGCCGGCGCCAGCTGGCGACGTATCGCGGGCTGCTGGCCGCGGGCGAGGTGGGGAGGATGGTCGATGAATACGCGGCCGGCGAGCTTGCGCTGGGTCCTCCGACACGCCGGCTGCTCAACAAGGCCGACGGCCGCAAGAAGGTCGTTTTCACGTTCAGCCCCGCAGGCGAGCTGATCCTCAAAGCGCTCAACCGGGTGCTGCAGGAAACGACGGCCGCGGACCACTCGCGCCTGTGCCATTCGTTTCAGCCGGGTCGCGGCCCGCGCACCGCCTACCGCGAGATTCGCAGGATTCGTGGACTGCGGGGCTTCCACTGCCTCCATCTCGACGTGCGTGACTACTTCAACAGCATCCCGGTGGAGCCGCTGCTCGCGTCGCTGCCGCGAACGATCACCGACGACGAGGCGCTCTATCGCCTGCTCAGCCGGATGCTGCGCGATCGGCGGGTGATCAGCGACGGCGAGCTGGTCCTCGACTCCCACAAGGGCGTCATGGCCGGCACTCCTCTTGCGCCACTGCTTTCCAATCTCTACCTGCGTCCTCTCGATGACGCATTCGAGGCGGCACGGATCCCGTTCCTGCGCTACGCGGACGACATGGTGGTCTTCGGGACGGGGGAGGACGTCGAGCGTCACGGCCTCGACATCGAGCAGCGCCTGGCCTGCCTCGGGCTGGAGCTGAACGGTCGGAAGACGAGGCTGACCTCAGCCGGCCGGCCGTGGGAGTTCCTGGGCCTGCGGTATGACGGCGGATCGCTCGACCTCGCCGCCAACACCATCACCAAGCTGCGGCGCCGTGTCCGCCGCATCGCGCGGCGGGCGCGGGTGCACCCGGACCCTGCTCTTCGCGCCGTCCGCCGGCTCAACCGCCGCCTGTATGGCGTGGGCGGCCGCTCGGTGGATTTCACGTGGGCGAACTGGTTCTTCCCGCTGCTCAGCGACGACGCAACGCTGCGCCGCCTGGACGCGCTGGTCCAGGAGCAGCTGCGCTTCGCGGTGACCGGAGCTCACACCCGGCGCAACTTCAAGGAGGTTCCGTACGAGCGGCTGCGGGGAGTGGGGTACGTGCCCCTCGTCACCGCATACCACGCCTACCGCCGCAGCCCGTCCGAGTACGCGGCCCTGATCGCGGATCGCACCCCGAGACGCGCCTCCGCCGGCGAGGTCGGCTGTTGACTCTGCGAACACCTGTTCGATATACTGACGCTACGAACATGCGTACCCTCGGAACCCAGGTCCGGCTGAGGCGGCTCGACCGCGCCTTCGCGGAGGCGCTGGATCGGCTGCTCTCGGAGCCCGCCGAGCGCGAGATGGTCGGGATGATCACCTCCAAGCTCCTCGAGCTCGCCAGTGGCGTGCGCGAGTCATGGAGGCGTGAGAGCC
>JBGPOC010000307.1:0-2811 GCA_041487825.1 Candidatus Dormibacteraceae bacterium
AGGCTCGCGGCAATCGAGGCACGGCTCTCCTCAGTACAAGACCAGGCCGGCGCCGGCGTTGATGTCTTCGCCGGCGATCCCCCAGCCTGCATTTCTCGCCGGTCCCAGGGCAAAAAGGAAAAGGATTTCCGCCCCCATGTCGCATACTATGGTCGTGGCCATCGCGACATGTCAATCGTTGACGCGCGGGCTTACGGCGCGGACGGTCGATTAGCTTGGCGGCGCTCCACCATCTCGGTTGGGCGGTCCGTTCGATCGACGAAGCCCGTCCCCATTTCGAGACCGCGCTGGGCCTTGATTTCCGTGGCGAGGAGACCTTTCCAGATGTGCGGGTCGCCTTTTTCGGTGCCGGTCCCACGAGCATCGAGCTGCTCGAGCCGCGTGACGACAAATCCAACATAGCGATGTTCCTCGCCCAGCACGGGGAGGGGGTCCATCACCTGGCTCTGAAGGTTGACGATGTGACCAAGGCGCTCGCGGCTGCGCGACGCCACGCTCTCGTCCCGATCGACAGCGTCCCGCAACCGGGAGCTCGAGGCACCCTGGTGGGCTTTGTCGATCCGGCGCGGTCGGACGGCGTGCTCATCCAGTATGTGCAGGAACCGTGATCGCTTCGCCCACGTTCACCGGGTCGTAGAGGGAGGGGGGAGGCCGCGTCGTGAAGCTCGGCGTCTTCGTCCCGTCCTACCTGCTGCCCGGCCATGACGCTGAACATGGCGACCAGATCCGTCGCTTTGCGGTGAGGGCGGAGGAGCTGGGCTTCGATTCGCTTTTCATCACCGACCACCTGCTGACCGCGACCAGGTTCTACCGCGTCAGCTGGACCGAGCCGATGATGACCATGTCCCACGTCGCCGCCGTCACCAGCCGGATCAAGCTGGGCACCTCGGTACTCGTGCTGCCCACGCGCCAGCCGGTGGTGCTGGCCAAGGAGATAGCGACCCTGCAGCACCTGAGCGGCGGCCGGTTCATCTATGGGGTCGGGACGGGGTGGTATCCGCCCGAGTTCGAATCGACCGGAAGCACGCGGCAGCAGCGGGGGGCGCGAACCGATGAGGTGCTCGAAGCGTCGATGCAGCTTCTGAAGGGCGGCCACGTGACGTTCGAGGGCACGTACTACCGGATGAGCGACATCACCATCGAGCCGCTGAGCCACGTCCCGCCGGTGTGGGTTGCCGGCGGCGCCCAGTTTGCGCACGAGGCTTCGCCGGACCAGCCTGAGATGTCCGCCAAGGTGCTGGCCCGGATCTGCCGCTGGGACGGGTGGATCGCCCGGCCGACCGCCGCTCCGGAGCAGATCGCCGGGGACCTGGCCGAAATCGATGCCGAGCTCGGCCGCATGGGAACCACCCGTGCGAAGAAGAAGTTCACCGTCGCCCACGAGAACTTCTGCTGGCTCAGCGAGAAGGCCTCGAGGTCCGCGGCGGTCGAGGAGCAGAAGCGCTACATGATGGCGGTCGTCTCCGACGAGCGACCCTGGGACTACATCGAGGCCGTGTACCTGACCGGGACGATCGATGACGTTCAACGCCGGGTCCAGGAACGGATCGATGCAGGGGTCGAGGAGGTGTTCCTGCACACCATGACACCCGACCTGCATCAGCTCGACCTTTTCGCCAAGCACATCCTGGAACCGTTCGCGCGAGTTCGCGCGTAGGCCATATCGAATGAGCTTCCAGGGCGAAACGGCGCTTGTGACCGGAGGCACCCGCGGGATCGGCCTGGCCATCGTGCGGGCGCTGCTCCGCAATGGCGCGAGGGTCATCGCGATCAGCAAGTCCCAAGAGCAAATCGACCTTTTTCGCAAGGAGTTCTCCAAAGACTCACTGGCGAGCGCGGAGCTGGTCGACGTGCGCGACCGCCGTTCGCTGGAGGCGCTTCGCGACCGGCTGGACCGGCTCGACATCCTGGTCCCCAATGCGGGCGTCAACACCCGGATAAAAGCGCTCGAGCTCCCTGATGAAGCACTTCGCGAGATGCTCGACACCAACCTGTACGGTGTCTTCGTGACCTGCCAGGTGTTCGCGCCCCTGCTGATCAAGAAGCCAGGCAGCAGGGTAGTGGTCACAAGCTCCGTCTCGGCCATTCACGGCATGGACCTTCGCGCCGCCTACACCGCGACCAAGGCGGGCCTGTCCGGCCTCGTGCGCAGCCTGGCGATCGAGTGGGGCCCGCTGGGGATCAACGTCAACGCCGTCGGTCCAGGCGTCATCGAGACGCCGCTGACCAAGGCGTACATGGACCAGCATCCCGAGCGCGTCGCTGCCGCCATCGGCAACACACCCCTGAGGCGCCTGGGGACCCCTGAAGACGTCGCCGACGTCGTCGTATTTCTGGCCTCCGACGCCGCGCGTTTCATAACGGGGCAGACCCTTTTCGTGGATGGCGGCCTGAGCGCGGGAAGCGCATGGTGGTAGCGGCCACCATTCGGCGAGCATGAGCGGCAAAAGCATCGACGACATCCCGATCGGGCTCAAGACTCGAGTCACCAAGACGGTGAGCGAGTCGGACGTCTACCTGTTTGCGGGGATAACGGGCGATCTGGATCCAAACCACGTCGACGAGGAGTACTGCCGCAAGACCAGCCTTGGGCACCGCGTCGCGCATGGCGCATTGATCGTCGGTTACACGTCGGCTGCGTCCAGCCGCGTCCTGCAGGACTTCGAGCGGCCGATGGTATCGGTGGGCTACGACCGGATCCGTTTCCTCAAGCCGGTGTTCTTCGGAGACACGCTGACGGTCGACTACGAGATCACGGCCGTCGACCGCGACCGAGAACGCACGATCGCCAAGATCGAGGTCAAGAACCAG
>JBGPOC010000308.1:0-2772 GCA_041487825.1 Candidatus Dormibacteraceae bacterium
CCATGTGTTTCATCAGCGACACGGTCGGCAGGCATCGGTAGTTGAAGTCGACCGCATTCAGGACCCCCGCGCGTTGTACCGATGCGACAGCGTCCATCGCATCGGCGTAGGAAACAGCCAACGGCTTCTCGCAGATCACGGCTTTGCCTGCGGCAGCGGCCGCGGCGGCGATCTCGACGTGCGTGCCCGGGGGCGTGCAGATGTCGACGATGTCGACGTCGGGCCGCTTGACCAGCTCGCGCCAGTCGGTCACCCAGCTCTCGAACCCATACGCCGACGCTGCGCGGGAGACCTTCTCCTCGTCACGCCCGCTGATCGCGCGAAGCCTCGGCCGGCACGGAAGATTGCGCATCACGGGCGCCACCGTGTACGCGTACGCGTGGGCCCTGCCCATCATCCCGTAGCCGGCGACGCCGATCCCAACCTCCGGCGCCAACTAGGCGGCCCCTCCGTCCTTCGCCATGGCGGTCGCCGCTCTCTCGGCCGCCTCCAGCGCAGATGCGGCATCGTTGCCGCCCGCGCCCTCGCGCGGCCCTCCGAGCGCATAGCGGGCGAACGATTCAGCCTGCACCTTCAGCGCCTCGAAGAACGTCTCGTCGGCGGTGGGCGGCCACAGGAAGCGGCACTCCTCCCAGCCCTTGGTCCCGAACACCTCGACCTTGCAGACGTCCCCGAGGGGAAAGCGCCGCCCAAGAGAAATGAGGGCGGTTGTGCCGCCCGACATCTGGGCGAGGACGTGAGCGCTCTCCGGATCGCCCGGCCATGGCTCGGCGGCGACCCCTGACGCCAGCGAGGTGCTGCTCACGAACTCCTGCCCGCTCAGCCACCTCGCCTGGTCGAACTCGTGCACGCCCATGTCGACGAAGATGCCACCGCTGTGGGTTCGGAAGTAAGCCCCTGGAGGCTGTCCGTCCCATTGAAAGCAGGCGATGGCGTAGATGGGGCCGAGCTCGCCCGCGACGATGCGCTCCCGCAGGCGCTTCAGACTCGGTACGAAGCGGCGCCAGAACCCGATCTGCAGCGGCAGGGACGCGTCGGCGGCCAGCCTGGCTGCCTCTCGAGCCTCTGAGGGGACGACGCCCAGCGGCTTCTCGCAGAGGATCGGCAGACCGGCAGCGACGAGCCGCCGGACCGTGTCGAGGTGAAGGTCGCTGGGTGCGCAGACCAGGACTCCGTCCAGGCCGCCGGCCGCAAGCATCGAATCCAGATCGGGATGCAGCGCCGCCCCCGATGAGGCGAGGGTCGCGCGCGTCGCCTCCGCCGGCTCGGCGATCGCCACCACGCGCACCACCTTCGAGCCGGCGAGGGCCTTCATGTGGTTCTGTCCCATCCGGCCCGCCCCGACGAGCCCGAGCTTGAAGACCGCCATCAGAAGCCCCGCGCCCTCAGAAATTCGCGGTTGGCCCGCTGATCGAGCGCGGGGCGGCCGCTCTCGCGGTCGGGGTCGGGCAGCACGTCCTGCTCGACCACCAGCCACCCGGTGTAGTGGTCGCGTAGGCGCTCCAGCACCGCGTCGATCATCAGGTCGCCTTCCCCGAGCCTGCAGAAGGCGCGTCGTCGCCAGATCTCGGCGACCGGCGCCGCCTCGCGCACGATCTGGTCCACGATCGCCTGGCGGGCGTCCTTCAGATGAACGTGATTGATTCGGTCGCCCCATTCGGACAGCGCACGCATCGGATCGCCACCTCCGAGCAGAAGGTGCCCGGTGTCGAGGCAGAGGCCGATCGAGGTGAGCTCGAGTGCCTTCGCGATCTCCCACTCCGCCTCGATGTGCGTGCCCGGTTCGTGGTGGAGGGTCGCCTCGTAGCCGCGACCGCGACACGTGGCGACGGCCATCTCCACGCCCTCCGCGAAACGCTTCCAGCCTTCCGCGTCGAAACCGAGGCTGCGATCGCGTGCCGCCTGGCAGGGTCGCGCGCGGCGGAGGTCGCTGCCTGCGTCCGCCAGCGTCGGCATGGGTTTGAGCCTCCCTCGCGGCGGAGGCACCGAATCGAACACGTCGAAGAGCTCGCCGAGGCCCCTGATGGCGGCCGGCATCGCGGCCGGGTCGCTGAACGGCAGCTCGAAGAAGCCGCCGCAGAGCATCAGCCCGCGCTTCTCGAGCGCGCCTGCCAGCGTGTCCCGGTCGCCCAGGTAGCCGACCGGGCCGAGGTCGATGCCCGCGTAACCGGCCCCGGCCACCTCGTCGAGCACCATCGACGCGTCCGGCACGTTGGGATCGATGCCCACTGTGAGCTCGAACGCGCCGTAGCTGACCGGCGCATTGGCCACGACGATGCCAGCCGGGCTCTCCTTCATCAGCTGTCGCGCCGGGTCATCACAGGCTCGGAAGGTCGCTCGCGTGGGGTCCGCGTTCGATGCACGCTGACGATGGCTTCGCACAGCGCAATGTCATGAAGCGTGTCGCGCCCGGACGTGACGGGCTTGCGTCCGCTCGTGACGCAGTCGTGGAAATGGATGAGCTCATCTTTGAAGCTCTCGTTGAACGATGTGATCTCCTCGGTCCGCGAGGAACGTGGCGACTTGAGCTCGCCGGTCTCGGACACCAGCAGCGTCGGCATGCTGCGGAGAAAGGGCGAGGGGAACGAGAGCGTGAGCCGCCGATCCGGGGTGTACAGAGCGAACTCCATCACGTAGCGCGCGATCCCGGGGAGGTCGACCCACGCCAGGATGCAGTGGGTTTCTCCGTACTTGAAGATCGCAGTCAGGCCGGTCTCGCGGATGTCGGAATACTCGAGACGGTCGGGCTCGCCCATGACTCCTCGCATCGCG
>JBGPOC010000309.1:0-2762 GCA_041487825.1 Candidatus Dormibacteraceae bacterium
CGCACATAGTGGCTGACGCCGGTGCGCCCGGCCGCGGGGAGGGCCTCGCCCTGTGAATAGTCGTATCGAGCTTCCAGGGCGGCGACGAAGTCCTCGTACTCACCGATCGGGACCACAACCGGGCTCAGCTGTGGGAAACGGCGGGCGAGCTCGCCCCCCTCCTTCGCGACAATGCAGCCCGTCACTGCGACGGTGCGCTCGGGCGTCTTCCACTCCTTGAGCTCGTAAAGCTTGGAGTACACCCTTTCCTCCGAGGCCTGGCGAACGACGCAGGTGTTGAGGATTGCGATGTCGGCTCGCTCGAGCGAGTCCTCGACGTAGCCCGCTGCCAGGAGGCGGCGCGCGAGGCTTTCCGAGTCGGCCGAGTTCATCTGGCAGCCGATCGTCCAGATGTGGAATGACCGGGCGCGGCCGGCCTCTGAAGGGAGGAAATCTGCCCTCAACCCCTCACCCCTTGCCCTGCGCGCGAAGCGGCGTTGAGGATGGGACTTACTGATCGAACCCGTTCAGGGGGAGGGAGATAAGGATCGGATTTGATCTGCTGAGGCCTCAGCGGCTCTCCACCAGCAGGCGGATTCCCGTGCGCTCCTCGCCGTCGATCGAGATGTCGATGAACGCGGGTATGCAGACCAGGTCGAGGCCGCCGGGGGCGACATAACCGCGTGATATCGCGATTGCCTTCACCGCCTGGTTGATTGCGCCGGCTCCGATCGCCTGCACCTCTACCCGACCCTTGCTCCGGATCACCCCGGCGATGGCACCCGCGACGGCGACCGGCTTGGAGGTGGCCGAAACTTTCAGCACCTCGACTGGAACGCGCTCGCCTGCCATTTGCTGGAACCCCTTCAGGAATGTTCTCTGTCGATTCGCTGGATTGATGTTGCCCGGCCAGTGGAGCCATTAATGGTAACCAGTACCGAATTGAATGTCACGGGGCCGGAGGCGACCACGAACCGGTTTGGCACCCCGGTCAGGAAACGCTGCAGCACCACGTCCTTGTCCATGCCGATGCACCCGTCCCGGGGACCCACCATCCCCACGTCCGTCACGTAGGCCGTGCCTCCCGGCAGGACCCGGCCGTCCGCGGTGGGGATGTGGGTGTGGGTTCCGACCACGGCGCTGGCCCGGCCGTTGAGGTACCAGCCCATCGCCGTCTTCTCGGAGGTCGCCTCGGCGTGCATGTCGCAGAACACGATCTTCACGTCCGGGTGGGCCGCCAGGATCGCGTCCGCAGCGCGGAAAGGGTCGTCGAGGGCTTCGACGAAGATGCGGCCCATGAGGTTCATGACGAGCACCTCCCGGCCGGCAGCCTGGACGAGGCACCAGCCCTGCCCAGGGGCCTGTGGAGGGTAGTTGGCCGGTCGCAGGACCCGCTCCAGGTGCGGGAGATCCGGCACGAACTCTTTCTGCGCGAAGACGTGGTTGCCCGTGGTGATGACGTCAGCGCCGGCCGCCTTGAGCTCCGCGACGAGCTTGGCCGTGATGCCAAACCCGCCGGCCGAGTTCTCGCCGTTGAGGATCGTCAGGTGCGGCTCCAGCTCCTTCTTCAGCTCGGGAAGGATCGCTTTCACCGCCTCGCGCCCGGGCTGGCCGACCACATCGGCGACGAACAGGATCCGGAAGTCGTCCGATGCCATCAGCGGAGATTGTCGGGCAAAGAGAAGAGCGGCAGTGCTGCTCACAGCCCCGCTCCCCCAGCCCTCCCCCCTGAAGGTGGGAGGGAGACGAGGTTCGGACTTAAACAAAAAGGGAGCCCGCGTTGGGCTCCCTCTGGCTTGGTTATTTGGCGTATTCGATGGCCCTGGTTTCGCGGACCACCGTTACCCGGATCTGACCCGGGAAGCTCAGCTCGGTTTCGATTCTCTTGGCGATGTCCCTGGCCATCAGCTGGGCAGCCGTGTCGTCGATTTGCTCGGGCTTGACCAGGATCCGGACCTCGCGGCCCGCCTGGATGGCGTAGGACTGCTGGACTCCCTGGAAGGAGTTGGCTATCTCCTCCAGCTTCTCCAGCCGCTTGACGTAAGCCTCCAACGACTCCCTGCGCGCCCCCGGGCGGGCAGCGGAGATGGCGTCTGCAGCGATCAGCAGAAGCGCCTCGAGGGAGTGCGGCTCCTCGTCGTAGTGATGCGCCCGGACCGCGTGAACGACGGCCGCGGGCACCCCGTGTCGCTGGAGCAGGTCCGCGCCGATCACGGCATGTGAGCCCTCGACCTCGTGGTCGATGGCCTTGCCGATGTCGTGCAGCAGCCCTGACAGCTTCGCGATGCGAACGTCGGCGCCGATCTCCGACGCCATCATGGCGGCGAGATAAGCGACCTCTTTCGAGTGATTCAGCACCTGCTGGCCGTAGCTCGTGCGAAAACGCAGGATGCCTAGGTGCCGGACGACCTCGGGGTGAAGTCCCTGAAGGCCGACCTCGAGAACTGCCGCCTCACCCTCTTCTTTGACCCTTTGCAGGACCTCCACTCGGGACTTGGCGACGATCTCTTCGATGCGGGCCGGATGGATCCGGCCGTCGACGATGAGCTTGTTCAGTGCGACCCGCGCCACCTCGCGGCGGACGGGGTCGAACCCGCTGATGATGACGGCTTCCGGGGTGTCGTCCACGATGAGGTCGATACCCGTGGCCTGTTGAAGGGCGCGTATGTTCCGTCCCTCCTTGCCGATGATGCGGCCCTTGAGCTCGTCCGTCGGCAGCGGCAGTACCGAGACCGAGACCTCGGCGGTCTGGTCGGCGGCGATGCGCTGGATCGACTCGGTGA
>JBGPOC010000310.1:0-2742 GCA_041487825.1 Candidatus Dormibacteraceae bacterium
CGCCACGAAACCGGTAGATGGACTGGTCGTCGTCGCCGACGACGACAACGTTGCGGTGCTCGGCCGCAAGCAGGTTGACCAGCACGTACTGCGCTCGGTTCGTGTCCTGGTACTCGTCCACGAGCACGTGGCGGAAGCGATCGCGCCACTTGTCGAGGGCCTCGTCGTCGGTGTGCAAAAGCTCGACCAGCTTCATGATCAGGTCGTCGACGTCGAGGCCGCCGGAGCGGCGTAAGAGCTCCTGGTACGACTCATAGACGCGGCGGACGATCTCGTCGTGGTAGCTGCGGTTGGGATATTCGGCGGGTCCCTTCAGCTCGTTCTTCGCGGCCGAGATTGCGTTGCTGAGAGCCGGGACGGGATACCGCTTCGGGTCCAGCCTCAGCTCCTCGAGCACACGCCTCAGCGCGGCGCGGGCGTCGTCCTCGTCGAAGATCACGAAGCTCGGCACGATGCCGATGCGTGCCGCGTCGCGCCGCAGGATCTTGACCGCGGTCGAATGGAAGGTGCCGACCCACATCTTGGCTGCGCCCTCGCCGACCAAGTTCTCGACGCGACCGCGCATCTCGCGCGCCGCCTTGTTGGTGAAGGTGACGGCGAGCAGCCGGTCGGGCCACACGCGGTGGGTGGCGATGAGGTAGGCGATCCGGGCGGTCAGCACGCGGGTCTTGCCGCTGCCGGCCCCGGCGAAGATCAACAGCGGGCCCTCCTCGTGCATGACGGCCTCCTGCTGGGGCGGGTTGAGGCCGTCCAGCAGGGCGTCGGCGTTGGGCGTGGGGGAATCGCCGGAAGACATGGGGAGTCGAGTTTACCGGGGGGCCGAGGCGAGGACTGCCAGCCCGCAGGAAGCGGTGGAATGCTTCGTTACACTGCACGTGGCCATGCTTCACGAGGTCGACTTCGGCATGCGCGACCGCCTCTTCTACGAGCTCGCCCGCGACCTCAGCTCCTCGCTGGAGCTCGACGTCGTGCTGCGCAAGGTCATGGACCGAGTGATCACCCTGATGAAGGCGTCGCGCGGCTTCATCGTCCTCGTCGACGCCACCGGCACCATGTCGGTGCAGATGTCGGGCGGGGATGCAGACCCGGAGAAGTCAAAGCATTTCCTCGGCTCGCGGACGGTAATCGAGCAGGTCGTCACATCGGGCCAGGCCGTCGTCTCCACCGACGCATCGACGGACGATCGCTTCAAGGAACAGCAGTCGGTGATCCTCCAGAACCTGCGGTCGATCATCGCTGTGCCCTTGGTCACCAAGGGCAACGTCATCGGCGCCGTGTATGTCGACAACCCGTTCCGCGCAGCGATCTTCGAGGAGAAGGACAAGGAGTTCCTGCAGGCGATCTCCGACCTCGCCGCCATCGCCATCGACAACGCGAGGCAGTACGAGCGCTCCGAATTCCTGCGCCAGCTGTTCGAGCGCTACGTCAACAAGCAGGTCACCGACTACGTGCTCGCGCGCTCGGACCGGGAGACGATCTTCCTGCCCGGGGAGCGCAGGCAGGTGACGATGCTGAACTCCGACATCGCGGGCTTCTCAACCCTGTCGCAGGCGATGGAGGCGGAGGAGCTCGTCCGCTTTCTGAACGACTACTTCTCCCGGATGATCGAGGCCGTCCTCGAGCACGGAGGGAATATCGACAAGTTCCAGGGCGACGGCATGCTGGTCGTGTTCGGGGCGCCGAACCCGATGGCCGACCACGCGGAGCGCGCGCTCGCCGCCGCGCGGGCGATGCTCAAGGAGATCGACCTCCTCAACAGGGAGCTGGCCGCGGCGGGCAAGCCGCAGCTCTCGGTCGGCATCGGCCTCGACACGGGCGAGGTGGTGGCCGGGCATGTCGGCTCGGAGAGGCGGCTCGAGTTCACGCTGATCGGTGTTCCCGTCAACAACAGCTCATACCTGTCGAAGGTGCGGCCTGCGAAGGTGCTTATGTCCGAGACCACTCGCGATGCGCTGCCGGCCGACGTCGAGGTGATCGATTACGAGCCGCTCTTGCTCAAGGGCATGACCGAGAAGCAGCCGATCTACCAACTCAGGGTCGCCGTTGCGATGGAGGAGTAGTACCGGCTCGCGCCCCAGCGCGCAAAGCGGCGTCAAGCACGGGCCTTACTGATCGCTCCCCGACCCTCTCCCCTTAAGGGAGAGGGGGCTCAGCCCTGGCAGGTCCAGCGCTGTGGGCCGTACGTTTTGTAAAGCCAGGCTGCGGCCTGCGCGTTCGCGACCGGGTCGAACCGTGATTTGCTCGCCCACGGGGTGCCCGACCACGTGCCCGCCATGAATTGGAACAGGCCCGTCGCGCCACTGTCGGTGTTGACCGAGTTGGGGTGGTAGCGGGATTCGCAGTAGGCGATGTTGATGGCCCACTGGACCGCCCGGGGCCCCAGCGGGCTGAACGCGTCGTTGATGATCTTGGCGATGTACGGCGGCGGTGGCGGGTGGTTGGAGAGCGCCGCGTAGCGGGCAGCCTCGGCCTTCGCCGCCGCCAGCACCTTCAGCTGCGCCTGGTACTGCGCAAGGCCCTGCTGGAGCTTGGCGGCCCAGGCCTGCACCTGTGCGTCCAGGGCGGCCTGGGCGCGCAGCTCGCGGGTCTGCCGCAGCACGGACTGGCGGTCGTAAGCGCTCAGCTGGGTGACGGCGATGCTGCCGGTTGTGGCCGCCGGCGGGTCCAGGCGCGGGAGGATCACGGTCGCCAGCAGGACCGTCCAGACGGCGACTGCCCGAAACAGTGGCAGCAAACCTTCGC
>JBGPOC010000311.1:0-2738 GCA_041487825.1 Candidatus Dormibacteraceae bacterium
TCCCTGGCCCTCTCCCCTGCCGGGAGAGGGAAGAAGCGGCTTGCGCGCTCGGAGCGCCGCGAGGATCGCCTCGACGGTCGCTTCGTAGCCCAGGCGGCCGGTGTCGAGGACCAGGTCGTAGTGCGTGGGCAGGTTGCGGTCATGGCCGTAGACCTGCTTGATGTAGGCGGTCCAGTTCTCGTCGGCCTGCTTCAGCCGGCGCCGTGCCTCCTCCTCGGTAAGACTGAATCTCGCCATCACCACCGTGACCCGTATCGCTTCTGCGGCGCGCAGGAAGACGTGAAGCGCGCCTTCGAAGTCGCGGAGTATGTAGGCGCCGCCCCGGCCCACGATGACGACGTTGCCTTCGCGGGCCGCCTCCTGGATCACGTGCTGGGTGATCCGCAGGACGGCGCGGCGGGTGTCGAAGACGGGGTCCACGTTCGGCGGGTTCCAGGCCGTCGCCTCCGGCGGGGCCATCGGTTCGCCGCTCGCAGAGCCGAGCGCCATCAGGAGGCGGTGCAGGAGCGAGCCCGGCTGCTCGTCCTCGGCCTCGACCTCTTCCTTAGGGAGCTGGAGCCGGTGCGCGACCTTGTCGATCAGCTGCGACTCGAGAACGTCGATCTTCAACCTCTGGGCGAGCATCTCGCCCACGGTCTTCCCCCCGGCCCCGAACTGGCGCCCGATCGTGATGACAGGCATCTGGGATCAATCTACTTCACCAGGTCGGCGCGTAGAGCCGGGGGAATTTGGTGACTGAGCCGTCGCCGTTGACGATCAGGATGGTGGCCAGCGGATCCGGGATCCCCGGAGTCACGTTGCCAGAAGTGGTGTACACGAGGGCGAAGGCGCGACCGCCAGGCTGCGCCAGGAACCCGCCCAAGGTGGACGTACCCTGGTCGTGCCACAGCGCCGCACCGGAGCGCCAATCCACGACCTCGAGCAGCGACAGGGGATCGGCCTGACGCTGGTCAGCGAGCAAGAGTGAATCGTCACCACTGAAACCCCAGACGTTCGCTACACGCGGGGTCCCTACCACCGTCCAATCGGAAACCCGCAGGATGCTGGCGCCGAAAGCGCCTGGCGCAACGTCAGCTCCGGTCCCCGGCATCATGGAGATGTAGGCCGCATCACTGCTTGCGACGATGTTCGCCCCGCCGGCACCGAAGGAGTGGTGCGAGATGACCTTGCCATCCGAGAGCCTCAACACCCAGACCTCAGATATCGAGGAAATAACCGTGCGCATCAGAATTGCGCGGTCGCTTTGGAAGCTGCAGGCGGCGAGGCTGATGCCGGTCTGGCCGATGCTCCGGTCGCGGGCAATCACAGCCACCCGCTGGCCTGCCTGCCCGGGAAGTTCCGTGCTGAGCCCCCAAGTGAAGGTCGATCGGTCAAATGTGAGAAGGCACTGGTGTTGGTTGTCGTCCGCCCACATTGCGCCGGCAGCTTCGACGGAGGGAGCCGGCTGCGGGATCGGACGGCCGAGCCGGTCCAAGAAGACTCCCGAGCCGCCCTTGTATGTGCCACCGACCTCGAACCCCGACCCATCCGGCGACATCTGGAGCGCGGACGGGTCTTGAACCAAATCAGGGCTCAACTTCACAGTTCCACGCGGAGTGCCCGACCAGTCGTACCCGATGAGCCAGGCCGGGTTGTTGGGATCGTGCACATAAAGCAGCGACACGCCGGCGGGCGGCGGGCCGTAGTCCACGACCGGCGTGGCTTTCGGGCTGCTGCCCGGAACGGGGGCTCGATGAGCCGCCAGGCGGCTCGACATCAGTCCCGCCACCACCGCGAGCCCGATCAGAACAGCGGCTGCCACCGCCACCCACTGGAGATTCATGGCGCCACGCGGGTGCACGGTCACGGCTGCGACGACATCGCGCCGAAGCGCCTCGGCCGGCGGGTGCACGGCCTGCTCCCTTTCAAACGCCGATCGGATCTCCGAGCGCAGCTCTTCCATCAGTCCATCTCCAGTCCGGGACGAAGCTTCTTGGCCGCCCGGTAGACGCGGGTCTTGGCACCGCCGGCGCTGAGGCCGAGCACGGCGCCGACCTCCTCCATGGGTAGGTCGAGGTAGAAGTAGAGGAAGAGCGCGAGGCGGTCTTCGTGTGGCAGCCTGGCGAGCGCGCGGCCGATGTCCAAACGCTCTGCGCTTTCGGTTCGGGGTCCGTTCGACGACTCGATCTGAGGCATGCGGAGCACTGACCACCAGTGTCTGCGCCGCTCGCTCCGGCAGTGGTTGGCGACGATCGCCAGGAACCAGGGGCGCGCGAGGCGGCCGTCGTTGAGCTGGCCCAGCTTGCGCCAGGCTTTGAAAGCCGACTCCTGGACGGCGTCGTGCGCCTGATCAGGGTCACGCAGGATAGCCAGGGCGGTTCGGTAACCGTCCTCCAGGTGCGGGCTGATCAGGTCGTCAAAGTCGGTGCGTTCGGTCCGGGCCCCGCTCACCGCCAGTTCCTGCACATCAGCCTCGTCAATTAAGACGCCGGCCGCGCCGGGTTGGTTTCAGCTACTCATCTAACCAAGGTGGAGCCCTAGGCCGGATTCACTCCGGCCGTCACCTGGCAGGCCACCTTCCAGGCGCCTCCAGACAACGTGCCACTCGGAGGGGGTACCGCGGGGGAGGCCTGCCTCACCCGCGCCTCGGCCGTCACCTGGCAGGCCACCAGCCAAGCGCCTCAGGACAACGTGTCACTCGGAGGGGGTCCCGCGGGGGAGGCCTGCCTCACCCGCGCCTCATTCCAGGTAGTCGCGGA
>JBGPOC010000312.1:0-2734 GCA_041487825.1 Candidatus Dormibacteraceae bacterium
CGGACAGCTGATGTTGGAGGTCACGGCGGCGAGATCGGCGGTGATCAGGTTGCACATGGCGGGCAACCCGGGTCCATCGCTGGCGGCCGTCTTGCCGGCCACGAATCGGGCGCCGTCGCGAGCCGCGTCGGAGGTCGCGACCGCGTATCCGTAGCCGCGACCGAGCTCCAACACCCCCGCCACCAGCAGCATCAGGATCGGCAGCGCCACGGCGAACTCAACGAGCGCCTGTCCTCCCCACATCGTGGGGAGGTCCCGCCTGGCCCGCGAAGCCGGCCTCGCGGGGGAGGGGTGGGACCGCCTCTGCTCAGCCACTCAGCTTCAGGCTCGTCATGATCACGCGGGCCAGCTCCGTCGCACCGCGGGACACGAGCGATGAGGCGTCGCGCTGCAGCACCAGGCCGCCGGCGAGGGTCGCATCCTCGGGCCGTGAGTCGTCGAACCCGACGGTCACGGACATCTTGCGTCCGAGGATCGACTCGATGGAGGCGCGATCGAGGGGCGGGTGTGGAACACGTTGGTTGAGGATCAGCTCGATGCGGTTGTCCGGCACGTTCATGATGTCGCGGAACACGGCAAGAGCGCGCCGGGCATCCGTCATCGCGGCGATCTCCGGTGGCACGACGACGACGAGGCACTCGGCCCGTTCGATCACCGCCAGGGCCGCCTCTGCCAGCGAGGTGCCGAGGTCGACGACGATGACGCGCTGCCAGCTGACGACGATGTCGAGGACGCGCCCGGTCAGCTCACCGGTCATCAGGTCGACCTCCTCGGGGCGCAGTGTCCCGGGCAGCACGCCCATTCCCGTGCGGTGGTAAACGATGTGCTGGCGCAGCAATCGTTCAAAGTCCGCGGGAGCGGCCTTGGCGGCGCTTGCGATCGATCCGGTGGCGATCAGGTCGGAGAAGAGTGCTGCGTGTCCGAACGGCGCCGACAGGTCGATCAGGAGCACCTGGCGTGGATAGGTGCGGGCAAGCACCGCCGACGTGTTGACCGCCAGGGTGGTTGTGCCCGAGCCGCCCTTGGCCGAGAAGAAGGCGATGATCGGCGCCGAGGTCCGCGATGCGACCTGGACCTCGGCCGCCTTGACCGCGTCGAGCTCCTGGTTCCACAGCTGTTCGAGGCCGGTCGCCACCTTCTCGACCTCCGGTCCCAGCGTCTGGACGAGGCTGTCGCGGTCGAGGGCCAGGAGGACGGCGTTGGTAAGCCCATCGATGCTGGTCGTGTACCGGTCGCCCACACGGTGCATGGGCAGGATGAGCAGGTCGCCGGGCACCCTCCGCCGGCTGAGCAGGACCCTGTTCGACGCGTCGGCCAGGGACTGCTCGACGAGCCCGGAGGCCAGGAAGATCACCGCGTCGCCGTGATCGGTCCCCAGCTTGAGCTTGTCCGCGGCGGGAAGGCCGACGACGCGCATTCGCCGGGCGAGGGCGCGCAAATGGCCGTCCCCGAGCTCCCCGAAGACGGGCGACATCTCCAGCATGCGCACGCGGAGCTGGAGCACGGAAGGCGTCTGGTCGGCTTCCGACCCCGCACTCGCGGCCATGTGAACCAATCCCTCCTCCCGCGGTCCCGGGCCTTCGCGAGCCGCGCGGGAACTCAAATACACCGATAATGTAGCAACGTCCCCCCAGTTCGACTTTCAACATCGCAACAACGGTTCAGGTAACAGGCAAGTGTCCGACCTCGATTCAGAGCGCCCGACCAAGCGTCCTGGTGGCTCGAGAGCCGGGGCTCCGCGCTCCAAATTGGCTGCTCGAGTCGATCGCATGCTGAACGCGGCGCTCGGCGGCGACCCGCACGTCGCCCTCAACGTCAAGGCTTCCGAGATGCTTACCGAGGCGGAGCCCGTGGCGGCGGCTATCAGCTCGGCCCTGCAGAACGCAGGTCCGGGCATCATGGGCCAGTGGCGCGTCTCGCAGACCCTGGTCCCAAACGGCCTGGCGGACGACCTACTGAACTCGCTGGTCGATCCCGACCCGAATGTCCAGATCGGCGCGGCGCGCTTGTGCGGTGCGCTTCGGATGACCGACTCCCTGCCGTACCTGGCGGACTTGATCGGCGACCCGAAGCCAGAGGTTCGGGAGGCGGCGGTTCGCGCGCTGGGAGCGTTGGGAGGTGGCCGGGCCGTTGATGCCCTGATGTCGGCCGTGGACAGGCTTCCGCAGCATCGTGTGGCCATCGAGCTGGCCCACGCCGCTTCGGATATGGACATCGAGGCTCTGATGCGTGAGCCTGAGAGCGTGCAGGGTGCCGTCGTAACCGTGCTGGCGTGTGGCTTGCGGCATGACCGACTACGCGTCATACCGCTGATCGGCATCGCCCGCGATCTCAGGTGGCCGTCCCGTGTACGCGTGGCCGCATGCCGTTCGCTGGCGATGATCGGCGACCCGGCCACGGCGGACGAGCTTCGAGGGCTCGGCAGCGATCCGGATGCCGCCGTGAGGTCGGCTGCGGCCAAGGGGCATCGACGCTTCCGACCCGGCCCGCGCGCAGGCCGCGCATGAAGCTCTCGGAGCGGTTCGACCGCCGTTACCAGCAGACGCCGATCGCCACACCCGTGGTTCCCGTCGCCCCATCGCCCAACGGACCGGCTGCGCCTAAAGCGGCCGCGCCCAGCGCGCCGCCCACCCCCGCGGTGGCGCAGCCGGCGGCGCCGCAGATTCTGCCGGCCGGCCTCGTCACCGAATCTTCGGCGAAGCTGAGCCCGACGCTGGCCGCGGCGAAGGCCGAG
>JBGPOC010000313.1:0-2728 GCA_041487825.1 Candidatus Dormibacteraceae bacterium
AGAGGACGGCTTTCTGAACCACGGCAGCGGCCTGCTTCATGGCGACGGACACAGTCACGATGGGCGTCGGAGTCGGAGTCGGCTTAGGAACCGGCACGGGCGTCGGCGTGGGGGTCGGCGTCGGCGTTGGCTTGGGAGCCGGAGACGGCGGCTTCGAACTCTGCAACATCATCACGCCACCGAACCCGAGGAGGCCCAGTCCGACCAGGAGAAACGCCCGTCTTCGATCTTCCGCCACGCGCCCAAGCCTACTCTGGGACCAAACATTTGTACGATCAGGGGTAGACTGCGCTCCATGGCCGTGGCGATTCGGATCTCGATCGACCCTTCAAACCTGCTCACCGGCTGGCAGGGCGACGGCTGGAGTGTTGTCCGCCAGAGCATCATCACTCAGGTTCCGGGCGACGCCACTGGGAAGCCGATCGTGCACCTCCAGCTGGACGCCTTCGAATGGGTCGACATCACGTTCGTTGGGATCGGCAATGCCGACGACGCGATCGCCAAGCTCCGCAGCTACATCCAGGCGGCCGGCTCGGACCTGTATGCCTATGGGCTGTTCCACCGAGTCGACGTCGACCTGCTGGGCCTCAAGGTCCAGCGCTATCGGTTGTTGCTGCTGCACTCCCAGGTCCAGCTGGTCGGCTTGCCGCTGATCATCCTCGCCGCCGCCTTCGCGGCCCTCGTGTTTCTGCAGTACATCACGACCGGCAAAACGCCAGTCCTCCAGGACCTCCAAAACGTGTGGGGGTCAGCGGTAACCTCGGTCGGCTCGGCGGTCGGCAACGTCGGTTCGAGCATCGCATCGACCTACATCTGGGCGACCGTCGCCGCAGCCGGCCTGGTGATCGCGCTCAACTCGGTTGCGAAAAGTGCCGGCGTCAAAGCTCCCCCCAAGACTGGCCCGAGCGGATCGGTGGGCGTGAAGACCGGGATCCTCAACGCCAAGCTCTCGAGCTGATGCGCCCCGGCCTGGCCATCGCCGGCGGCGTTCTCCTCGGCCTGGTGCTCCTCGGCCGCGAGCGCAAATCCTGCGCTTGCCAGAGCGGCGCCCGGCCTGACCGCGCACAGATCCGCGCCAACATTTACAGCGCCAGGGTGAGCTCGAGCGAACCTGCGGGCGTGGCCGGCTGAGGTGGCCGGCTCTCGCGAGCTGATCATTCAGCAGGGCGCGCAGACGGTCGCCGGCTTCCTGAGCTCGCGGATCCGCGCCCGGAAAACCACTGTCGAGACCACCGAAGTCGCCGAGGTCGATCGCCCGGCTCTCAAGGCGGCGGAGGAGCTGCTCGGTCGCAACGCTCAGCCGACTGCCCCCGCCGGCGACATACCGCTGGGTATTCCGGCGGACCTGTTCGATGACGTCGAGGGGCGCGAGGACGTCAAAGCGCTGCTCGAGCGCTCCCTGCGATCGAATCAGCCCGTGCATGTGCTCCTGGTCGGTGACCCCGGGTGCGGGAAGAGCCAGCTGCTGCAGTGCATCGCCAAGCTGCCGAACAGCCGGTATGCCGTCGGCGGCGCGACCAGCAGCTCCGGGCTCCTGGACTACCTGCTCGAAAAGCCAAACACCCGGTACCTGATCATCGACGAGCTCGACAAGGCCGACCAGGCCGACCTCTACGCCCTGTACTCGCTGATGGAATCTGGGATGGTGACTCGTCTCCAGCACAACGCGCAACAGCAGGCCAAGCGCACCGTCTGGGTGTTCGCGGCCGCCAACTCGGCCGAGAAGATCCCCGAGGCCCTGGCCTCGCGTTTCGTTCGTATCGAGATGGCCAACTACAGCGAAGAGGAGACCCGCCAGATCACCTCGACCATCCTGCAGCGCCGGGAGGGCATGTCAGCTGCGCGCGCCGGCGAGATAGCAGCTGCGACCGCTTCGCGCTCCCGGGATCCGCGCGATGGGATCCAGGTCGGCCGGCTCGCTGGCGCCGAGGGTCCGATCGATGGCCTTGTCGACCAGGTCGTGCCGGCGAAATCGGGCTGACCGAACATTTGTACGCAAGCTCGCCGAAAGCGGAGTATCGTGTCCGGCGATGGCGCCAGACACCGAGACGCGGCCCTGCGCGAGCTGTGAGGGCTCGGGCGAGGAATTCGACCACGACGCCAAGGGCGGTTTCGTGACCGACTGCCGCGACTGCCAGGGAACCGGGAAGGTTCCGTACCGAGGTACAAAGAAGGCTGAGCCGGCGCCCGCGCCAGCTCCTCCCACAGATCCAGGGGCGCCCGTCTGATGTATACCGACCAAAGGCTGTTTCGAGCTCGCGCGCTGGAACCAGTCGCGGCGCTCGGCGACGTGCTCTTCATGCTCGACCAGTCGGGCCCGATCCAGAACTACGACTCGCCCTACTTCGCGATCGTCGGCATCGAGCCCGTGAAGGGACTGACGCCTCACGGCCTGCTCGTGCTCTGGACCCAGGGCGCGGCACCGGCCGGCTACGGGACCACCGTCGGCACGGTGAACCTGATCTCTGAGGCCATAACCGGGAACATCGCCCAGAGCGCTTCGGTCGACATCAACAACCCGAAGATCCTGCAGCAGGGCAAGAAGCAGCTCTTCCACGCTCGCTTCACGCTCAAGACGCTGGCCCTGACCGGCGTCAAGGAGCAGGACCTTGAGCTCCAGGTATTCATGCCCGCGGCCGCCGGCAAGTTCGGCGTCCTCGGCGCTTCACCTGGCTTCCTGAACATGGTCGACCAGATGCAGGACCCAGCTGACGCGATCGACTCGCCG
>JBGPOC010000314.1:0-2707 GCA_041487825.1 Candidatus Dormibacteraceae bacterium
CGCCGACCTCGAGCCAACCCTTGTGCCGGCAGCTCTTGCAGCCCGTCCCGCCGCAGATGCCGCACGTCACGTCGAACTCGAAGCTGGGTTCGGTGAACGGGAAGTAGCTCGGACGGACGCGCACGTTCCGCTCCTTGCCGTACAGCGACTGGATCATGTACAGCAGCGTTCCTTTCATGTCGCCCACCGTGAGCCCTCGGTCGACGGCGAGCCCTTCGACCTGGCTGAAGTAGGGCAGGCGCGTGGCTTCCGGCGCGTCGCGACGGTAGCAGCGGCCCGGCGTGATGATGTAGATCGGCGGTTCCTTGAGGCGCTGCATCGCGCGGATCTGCACCGGCGAGGTGTGAGCCCGCAGCAGGAGCTCCGGGGTGAAGTAGAACGAGTCCCAGTTCTCGCGCGCGGGATGGCCCGCGGAGATGTTGAGCGCCTCGAAGTTGTACCACTCGGTCTCGACCTCAGGCCCCAGCTCGACCTGGTACCCGAGGCTTTCGAGCACGGTCTCGATCTGGCGCTGGACCTGGGTCAGCACGTGGATGTGGCCACGTCCGAGGGGCGGGCCCGGGAACGTGATGTCGATCGCCTCCGTCTCGGCGATGTCCGCCAGCCGCGCCCCCTCCAGCTCGGCGCGCCGGTTGACGATAGCGGCCTCGATCGTGCGCTTCGCTTCGTTGGCGGCCTGGCCCAATGCGACTCGTTGCGCCGGAGCCAGCTGTCCGATGCCCGAGAGCAGGCGCGTGACCTGGCCACTCTTCCGGCCCAGGTAGTCGAGGGCGATCGTCTCGAGGTCGCCGTCGGAACGCGCCTTCGCGATCGCGGCGAGAGCGTCCCTGGTGAGCTCGGCTGGATCGCTCATGCCGCTCGCCTGCGGCGAATCTCGAACAGGAGCACCGCCGCCGCAGCCGCCACGTTCAGCGACTCGACTCCGTCGCTGAGCGGGATTGTGACGAGCTTCAGGTCGGACCGTGAGAGCCCGTGGGTTTCGCTGCCCAGGACGATCATGCCGGCATTCTCCACCGGCGACTCCTCCAGGCTCGCGCCGCCGGCCGCCGCAGCCCCATAACCGTCAAGCGACGCCAGGTCATCCCAGGAAGCGTGCGCGACCGTCAGCCGGAACACGTTGCCGGCCGAGGCGCGCACCGACTTGGCGCCATAAGGGTCGGCGCATCCATCGAGTACAACGAGGGCGGGCGCGCCGGCGGCTGCCGCGGTCCGGCAGATGGCGCCGACATTGCCCGGGTCCTGGATCCGATCCAGCACGACCAGGGGCCAGCGGCGGCCTCGCGCGGCGGCGACGGCTTCGCTGGCTGCGGATTCACGCACCTTCGCGATCGCGAGCACGCCCTGCGGCGTGACCGTCTGGCTGATGGAATTGAACAGACCGCGCGCAAGGATGACCCGCGCCTGCGCGCCTGCGGAGAGATCGTCTCCCTCCCGGACGACAATGAGCTCGAGCTCGACGCCGGCGGCGGCAGCCTCCGCGACCACGCGCGGACCCTCCAGGAGGGCGAAGCCTGGCTCCCGCCGGCGGATGAGGCGACGCAACCTGCGCACGACCTCGTTCTCCGGGCTGACGATCACCTGCACGGATTCGCCGGCCGGGGCGCGCAGATGCCGGCCCGGATCGGCGGATGCGTGCATCGGCTAGAGGCTTTTCTTTGCAACCTCCACCAGCCGAGCAAAGGAACCGCTGTCGCGCACGGCCAGGTCAGCCAGCACCTTGCGGTCGATCTCCACTCCGGCCTGGCGAAGGCCGTGCATGAGCTTGTTGTAAGGCAGCCCCGATTGCCGCGAGGCGGCGTTGATGCGCGCGATCCAGAGCTGTCGCATCTCGCGCTTGCGCCGCCGCCGGTCGCGGAACGCATACGCGAGCGCGTGCAGGACCGCCTCGTTCGCGGGGCGAAAGAGGAGCTTCTTGGAGAGCCGGAATCCCTTCGCCCGGTCAAGGATCGCCTTGTGCCGCCGATGCGCAGGAACCCCACGCTTGACCCTGGCCATCAGATACCCAGCGCCCGGCGAACTTCTTTGCGGTCGGCCTTGGCCACCGGCTGCTCGTTCTCGTAGTTGCGCTTGCGCTTCTGCGACTTGTGCTCGAGCAGGTGGCTCTTCCAGGCGCCGGCGCGCATCAGCTTGCCGGTCTTCGTGACCCGGATCCTCTTGGCGAAACCCTTGCGGGTCTTGATCTTAGGCACTCGTGGCGGTCTCCTTGGCGACAGACTGGCGGCTCGGGGCCAGGATCATGAACAGGTTCTTGCCTTCGAGCAACGGCTGGCGCTCGACGACAGCGAATGGACGCGCGTCGTCCGCCACCCGATCCAGGATCCTTCTCCCGATGTCCTGGTGGACCATCTCCCGGCCTCTGAACATGATCGTCACTTTCACCTTTTCGCCTGCTTCGAGGAACTGCTTCAAACCTTTGAACTTGGTCTGGAAGTCGTGCTCCGCCACCTTGGGCCGAAGCTTCATCTCCTTGAGCTTGATGACGTTCTGCTTGCGCCGCTGATCCTTCTCCCGCTTGATGGTCTCGAACTTGAAGCGTCCGTAGTCCATCAGCCGGCAGACGGGCGGGCTTGCCTGCGGGGCAACCTCAACAAGGTCGAGTCCCTTCTCGCTTGCGATGCGCAGTGCGGCGTCGAGGGAGAGCACCCCGAGCTGGTTGTTCTGGTCATCGATCAGCCGCACTTCGGAGCTGCGGATTTGATCGTTGATC
>JBGPOC010000315.1:0-2694 GCA_041487825.1 Candidatus Dormibacteraceae bacterium
GGTTCTTCATCGTTGAGATCGGCTTGATCGCGGCACGCAGGTCGATGGGCTCGCCGTTGGTGACGCCGCCCGTCAGGCCGCCCGCCCGGTTCGTCAGGTGCCGGAACCTCCCCTCCTGGTAGTCGATCTCGTCGTGGAACTGCGAGCCCGGCCGCGATACGCCCTCGAAGCCGGCGCCGAACTCGACACCTTTGATGGCGTTGATGGAGAGGATCGCCTGCGCCAGTCGGCCGTCGAGCTTGCGGTCCCAGTGCACGTAGCTACCCAGCCCGAGCGGCACGCCGCGCGCGATCACGCGGAACGTCCCGCCAAGTGTGTCGCCCCTCTCGCCCACCGCGTCGATGTCTGCGACCATCCGCTTCGACGCCTCCGGGTCGGGGCACCGAACCGGTGAGGCCTCGATGTCCGCCACCGTGATGGTGTCAGCGTCGACGCCCTCGAAGCCGATGTCCACCGTGCCGATCGATTGCGTGAAGCTCAGGATCTCGATCCCGAAGTGGGACAGCAGCTTGCGCGCCACTCCCCCCGCGGCGACGCGCGTCGCGGTCTCGCGGGCCGAAGAGCGTTCGAGCACGTTGCGAATATCGGTGTGGCCGTACTTCAGCGCCCCCGCCAGGTCCGCGTGGCCCGGCCGCAGCCTGGTCACCGGCTTCGGCGCGTAGCCCTCCTTCGAGGCTGTCATCTCGGCCGTCCAGTTGACGTGGTCCTTGTTCTCGAGCACCAGCGTCACGGGGCTGCCGATGGTGAAACCGCCCCGCACTCCGCTGACGATGCGGGCGAAGTCGGTCTCGATCTTCTGACGCCCGCCGCGCCCATGTCCACCCTGCCGGCGGGCGAGATCGCGGCGCAGGTCGTCCTCCGAGATCTCCAGACCCGAGGGCAGGCCCTCGATCACAACGGTCAGCTGGGGACCATGCGATTCCCCGGCCGTCAACCACCTGAGCATTTGAGGCGATGATAAGGACTCCCGTGCGGCAGCCCCTCGAAGTTGCGCTGATCGATGTCGGTGGCACGCTGTGGCCGAACTCGTGGCCGCTGCGCGAGACCGACGGCGACGGACGCCATCGCAGAGTCGCGGCCGCGATGCCCGAGCTGCCTACCGGGGCGGTCGATGCGCTGGTCATGGACCTGATCCAGAGCAGTCGCGTCGGGGATGTGGCGCGAAGCATCACGACCGAGCACACGGTCGTCATTCCTCCGGCCGAGGTCCTGGTGGCGACCTCGCTGTCGCGGCAGGGGCTGCCGGCGGATGCGCAGTCGGTGGCGCGGATCCGGCGGGCGATGGCCCTGCCGGTCGCAGACCGTCTCCAGCCGCTACCGGGCGCCGTGGAGCTGCTGTCGGACATCCACGCCCTCGGCATGCGCTCGATCATCGCCAGCAACACCTACTGGCGCGATGCCGAGAGCTACTGGGAGGACTTCCGCCTGCTGGGCATGGCGGACCACGTGGACGCGATCGTCACCTCGGTCGACGCCGGCCACCTCAAGCCGCATCCGGCGGTGTTCGAGATGGCGATGCGAGCCGGCGGCGCGCCGGCCGAGCGCTGCGTCGTGATCGGCAACAAGGAGGAGAACGATGTCGAGCCCGCCCTCGCGCTGGGCATGCGCGCGATCCTCGTTTACCCCGACGACCCGGTCCCGGCGTCGAGCCGGGCGCACGCGATCGCCCCCGACCTCTGGGCCTGCGCACAAGCCTTGAAAGCTATGCTCGGCGAAGCGTGAAACAGGAGATGGCGCGCGAGGTCGACCGCCAGGTCGTAGCGCTGGAAGTCAACGGTGAGCGAACCGAGCTCCTTCTCCCCGTGCACAAAACGCTGCTGGAGGTGCTGCGCGAGGACATGCAGCTCACGGGTACGAAGCACGGCTGTGAGCTGGGCGAATGCGGAACCTGCACCGTGCTGGTGGACGGCAAGCCCGAGCTGAGCTGCCTCCTCCTGCCGGTCCAGGTGGAGGGTAGATCGATCACCACGGTGGAGGGCATGGCGAAAGGGTCTGAGCTGCATCCGTTGCAGCAGGCCTTTGCGGAGCTGGGGGCAGCGCAGTGCGGGTACTGCACGCCAGGCATCCTGCTCGCTGCGAAGTCGCTGCTCGAGTCCGACGGCCGGCCGAGTCGTGACGAGATCCGCGAAGCCCTGGCGGGCAACCTGTGCCGCTGCACGGGCTACTCGAAGATCCTGGACGCGGTAGAGCTCGCAGCAGATCGAATGGGCGCCTCCCCGCTCTCGGGCGGGGAGGCGGCGCGAAGCGCCGGAGGGATGGCCGAACCGGGATGAGCGCCTCGAACAACGGCTTCTCCGTCATCGGCAAGCGGCTCCCGAAACCCGATGCCGTGTCCAAGGTGACCGGCCGCGCGATCTACGCCGACGACATGCTTCCCGCGCGCACTCTTCACTGCCGGATCCTTCGCAGCCCACATCCGCACGCACGCATCGTCTCCATCGACACCTCGGCCGCGCGCCGAATGCCTGGCGTGCTGGCGGTCATCACGGGCGCCGACCTGCCGATCAAGTTCGGAATCCTTCCGGTGACGCAGGACGAGCGAGCCCTGGAGCACGAGAAGGTGCGGTACGTCGGCGACCCCATCGCCGCGGTTGCGGCGCTCGACGAGGAGATCGCGGCGGCCGCATGCGACGCAATCTCAGTCGAGTACGAGGTCCTGGAGCCCGTGATGTCAATCGATGAGGCGCTCGCGGA
>JBGPOC010000316.1:0-2688 GCA_041487825.1 Candidatus Dormibacteraceae bacterium
CAGCGGCATCATGGCCTCGACCAACTTCCTGACCACGATCGTGGCCCTGCGCGCGCCAGGCATGAAGCTGACCCGCCTGCCCCTGTTCGTATGGGCGCAGATCTCGACCTCGATCCTGCTGCTGGTGGTCGGCGCGCCGCTGGCGGCGGGCATGATCCTGCTCGAGTTCGACCGCCAGTTCGGCACCCAGTTCTTCACGACCCAGGGGCGCCCGGTGCTGTACCAGCACCTGTTCTGGTTCTTCGGGCATCCCGAGGTCTACATCATGATTCTGCCGGGCTTCGGGATGATCTCCGAGGTCATACCGGTCTTCGCGCGCAAGCAGATCTTCGGTTACATGTCGATGGTCATGGCCCTGTTCGGCATCGTCTTCCTGTCGATGACAGTGTGGGCGCACCACATGTTCACGGTCGGGATGAACACGTACGTCGAGGGCTTCT
Source organism: Candidatus Dormibacteraceae bacterium (assembly GCA_041487825.1). Lineage (GTDB taxonomy): Bacteria > Chloroflexota > Dormibacteria > Dormibacterales > Dormibacteraceae > Palsa-872. Next base: position 441 of record JBGPOC010000316.1, read on the forward strand.
TCATGTTCATGACGATGCTCATCGCCGTTCCGACCGGCATCAAGTTTTTCAACTGGATCGCGACGACATGGTGGGGCTCGGTTGAGTTCACCGTGCCCATGAAGTTCGCCTGGGGCTTCCTCGCCACCTTCCTGATCGGCGGCATCACGGGCGTCTACCTGGCGTCAGTGCCTGTCGACACCCAGCTCCACCAGTCCTACTACGTCGTCGCCCACCTTCACTACGTGCTCTTCGGAGGCAGCGTCTTCACGATCTTCGCCGGCACCTATTACTGGTTCCCGAAGATCACCGGCCGCATGCTCAACCGGACGCTCGGGGAGTTGAACTTCTGGACGGCGTTCGTCGGCTTCAACGGGACCTTCCTGATCATGCACACGCTGGGCCTCGAGGGCATGCCGCGCCGGATCGCCACGTACTCGAACCCGGCCTGGGGAACGACCAACCTGATCATCACCTTCTTCTCGTTCCTCCTGGCTTTCTCAGTGCTCCTGTTCCTGATCAACGTCGTCCGGAGCTGGAGAGGCGGTGAGATCGCAGGCGACGACCCCTGGTCGGGCAACACTTTGGAGTGGGCCACAACCTCGCCCCCGCCGCCATACAACTTCGAGAAGGTTCCACCGGTTCGCAGCTTCATGCCATTGCGCGACATCCGCGAGGCGAAGGGTCAAGCGGCCGTACCCGTTCAGGCCCTCTCGAGCTAGCGGCGTGGTGCTCCTCTCGGGCGAATGGGTGAACGCGTGGCTCGAGATGAGCATCGCGCTCCTGGTCGCGTCGCTCGGAGTCGTCGGGCTCGGATGGTGGGTCTTGCGGGGCGACCGCCTCAATCGAGTATCCGAGATGAAGGCTGAGGACGCCGCGCAGACGGAGCACGACGAGGCTCACCCGAAAAGCCACTAGATATGAGGGAAAACCCGGATGGTTTTCCCTCATGACTCTCTTTCCGGTATATGGATGGGCTTTGTTTCAGGATTGGTATCTCCACGTAACGTGTGGCGGCAAGGAAACAAAGCCATGGCCGGGGGGACCCCGGCCAACCCTGCCGCGCTGGTTGTAGGACCTCCACTAACCTAGGGACATACCTAACTTCATCGACCTGGTGATCGTGGCCGCGACCGTGGTCGGCTTTGCCAACGGCTTCCGGCGCGGGTTCTGGCTCTCCCTGACCCAGTACCTCGGCCTGCTTGCCGGGGTGCTGCTCGGGGCGGTGGCTGCCCAGCCGCTGCTCGACTACATCGGCGTCACCAGCCCCGTCGTGCGCCCGATCGGAGCGGTCCTCGTGCTGATCATCGGCGGCAGCCTGGGATCGAGCCTCGGCTACGCGGCGGGTGAGCCGATCCGGAGAACCATCCTGCGCGCCGGCATCCACAGCACCACCGATTCGCTGGGCGGAGCGGCTCTGTCGACCGTGGCGGTGTTGATGATGATGTGGTTCCTGGGTCTGAGCTTCTCGCGCGGCCCCAGCCAGGACGTTGCACAGCTCATCCAGAAGTCCGTCGTGCTGCACCAGCTCGACTCCATCGCGCCTCGACCTCCGGCCTTTCTCGCGCAGGTCGAAGGCATCCTCGCCGGGGTGACGTTCCCGGCGGTCTTCGCGGGCCTCGAGCCGACGATCGCGCCCCTGCAGGTGCCCGCGTCAGTCAACACGACAGGGGTGAAGGTCGCCGCCCAGTCGGTCGTCAAGGTGACCAGCCTCGGGTGCGGCGGACTTGTCACCGGCAGCGGGTTCGCCATTGGAGACGGCTATGTCGTCACCAATGCTCACGTCGTCTCCGGCACCGGCTCACACCACCTGCAAGCGAACAACGGCGACGTTCTGCCGGCCGCGGTCGTCTATTTCGACCCGGCTCGCGACTTCGCGCTCCTGTATGCGCCCGACCTCTCGGTGACCGGGCTCAGCTTCGGGGCGGGGTCGCGCGGCACGGATGCAGCGGTGATCGGATACCCGGGAGGTGGCCCCGAAAAGATCGAACCTGCGGTCATCGACGGCGCCGTCGAAGCCCAGGGCCGCGACATCTTCAGCGCGAACCCGGTCACGAGGCAGGTCTTCGTAATCCAGGGAAAGGTGCGACCCGGCAACTCGGGCGGCCCGCTGGTCGACCTACAGGGGAGGGTCCTTGGGATCGTGTTCGCGACCTCGGCCAGCGATCCCAACCAGGCCTACGTGCTGACCGATGACGAGATCGCAGCCGACCTCCAGAACCTTCGCGGCCGCCACCCGGTCGACACGAGCCAGTACCGCTGCGCGGCG
>JBGPOC010000317.1:0-2681 GCA_041487825.1 Candidatus Dormibacteraceae bacterium
ATCTGGCTGACCTTGAGCCCGCGGTAGTCGGTGAGCACCGCCACCTTGGCCTTCTTCAGCTTTTCGGTCAGAAGCTCGACCTGCTCGACCTTTTGTTCTCTTCGTGCCTTCGGCAAATGAAAAATCCTCCCTGCCCACGTCTCAAGGCAGGAAGGATCAAAGGTTCCTTCACTTGATTCGCCTCGGTAGGAAATTAAGCGGGCAAGGCCCGCACCTACGGTCTAGGGCAGGTCGCAGATTATACGACGACGGGGCGTTCGATCTCAGGCGCCCCCACCCGGCTGCGCCCGCTTCGCGAGCGGAGCCGCCCTCCCCGTAAACGGGGAGGGGCTGGCCCGGCTTTTGGGCCGGACCTAAGTCGCCTGCGCTTTCTCCCAGTCCTCGCGCAGGACCTCTGTGAGAATGTGATCGCGCCAGCTGCCGTCGATGAAATGGTCGGCCTTGTAGCGCCCGACCTCCCGATAGCCGGCAGCCGCCTGGGCTCGAGCACTCGCGTCGTTGCCATCGAGATGGGCCGACTTGAGCTTGCGTAGCGGAAGCTGGGTGAAGGCGTACCGGGCGCGCAGCCGCATCACCTCGCGTCCGAGGCCCCTGCCCCAGACCGTCTTGTCGCCGATCACCGTCCCGGTGGTGCCGAAGCTGTTCCTCCAATCGATGTCGTGGATGGCCGTGATGCCGACGGCGCGGCCCTCGTTTTCGACGGCCCAGACGACCTGGTCAGGATCCCGAGCCATCTTTTCGAGCCATTCCTTCTCCTCATCGAGCGACGGTGGATGGCGCCGGAGCACGAAGCGCGTCACCTCCATGTCCTCGAACCAGGTGATCATCACCGGCGCGTCCTCGAGCTTTGGCGGGCGCAGGCGGACGAGCTTGCCCTGGATTACGGGACCGTACATGGCGCGTAAGTATGCGAGCGAATGGGTCGCTTACAGTGAGCGAAATGGGCGACCGCCTGCGTCCCCTGTGGGACTTCGACGACCTCGATGCGTCCGAGCGCCGCCTCGAAGATCAGCTCGAGCGGGAGACGTCGGGCGACGGCCGGGCGGAGGTCCTCACCCAGCTCGCGCGGGTGCAAGGCCTGCGCGACCATTTCGAGGAGGGGGAGCGGCTGATCGAGCAGGCAGAGGCGGTCTGCGATGGCGGCCCGGCCGCGCGCGCGCGGATACAGATAGAGCGCGGTCGTCTGCGCCGGTCGAGCGGTGATGCCCAGGCTGCCCTCCCCCTGTTCGAAACGGCGTTCGACATCGCGAGCGACGCGGGCGAGCAGTTCCTTGCCGCCGACGCCGCGCACATGGCAGCGCTCGCCGCGCCGGACCGGCACGGCAAGCTCGAATGGACAGAGCGCGGGATCCGGCTCGCCGGCGCGTCGGCTGATCCCCAGGTTTCGTACTGGCTCGGACCCCTGTACAACAACGTGGGCTGGGAGTACATGGAGGCCGGCGAGCACGAAGCGGCGCTGGACGCCGTCCGGCGTGCCCTTGAGGCCCGCGAGCGCTATCCGGAGATGCCGGCCTTGATCCAGCACGCCAAGGAAGCGGTCGCGGAGGCTCTGCGCGCTCTCGGACGAGAGCAGGGAGCCGGCCGCCGCCCTTAGGAGCGGCGTCGAACGGCTAGTTCGACGAAGAGTGGAGCTTGGCGGCTTCCTTGACGTCGACCGGGATCGAGGGGCCCTGGGTGGCGGCCAGGAAGAAGGTGCGCAGGTACTGGCCCTTCGACGTGGTCGGCTTGTTTCGGATCAGCGCGTCGACGAGCGCCGCCAGGTTCTGGTGCAGCTGCTGCCCCTCGAAAGAGACCTTGCCGATCGGGGCGTGGACGATCCCGAACTTGTCGGTTCGGAACTCGACCTTGCCGCCCTTCACCTCTCTGACCGCTCTGGCGACGTCGAACGTGACCGTGCCTGACTTCGGGTTCGGCATGAGGCCGCGCGGCCCGAGGATCTTGCCCAGCGGCCCCACCTTGGACATGATGTCCGGGGTCGCGATGGCCGCGTCGAAATCGGTCCAGCCCTCGGAGACCTTCTTGACCAGGTCGTCGCCGCCGACGAAGTCGGCGCCAGCCTCCTGGGCCTCCTTGGCCTTGTCGGCAGTGGCGAATACCAGCACCCGCACCTTCTTTCCCGTCCCGTTGGGGAGCACCACCGACCCACGCACCATCTGCTCCGCGTGGCGGGGGTCGACGCCGAGCCGGATGTGGGCCTCGACGGTCGCGTCGAACTTGGAGATGGAGGTGTCCTTCACCATCGCGCACGCAGCCTCAGGGTCCAGACCGCCGTTGCCGTTGTCGGCCAGCGCCGCCTCGACCTTCTTGGCGGCCTCGATGTACTTCTTCCCGCGCTTCTTCGGCATCAGTCCAAAACCTCGAGACCCATCGATCGCGCCGTGCCCTCGATCATCTTCATCGCCGCCGCGGCGTCGTAGGCGTTGAGATCCTTGCGCTTGGTTTCCACGATCGTTCGAAGCTGCTGCCTGGTGACCCGGCCGACCTTCTCGCGGTTCGGCTTGGCCGACCCCTTCTCGATGCCGGCCGCTCGCTTGAGCAGGTTCACCGCCGGCGGTGTCTTGAGCACGAAGGTGAATGTGCGGTCCTCGAAGATCGTGATCTCCGCGGGCACGACGTCACCGGCCTGCTGAGCGGTGCGCTCGTTGTAGGCCTTCGTGAACTCCATGATGTTGATGCCGTGG
>JBGPOC010000318.1:0-2677 GCA_041487825.1 Candidatus Dormibacteraceae bacterium
ATTGGGGTCGATCTCCATGCCGCAGACCGGGTCCTTTACTGCTGATGGCATCAAAGCTCCTCCTGGTTCTGATCCTGCCTTCTCTCCAGATACCTCGACGCGAGGCGCCGAGGTAAGCCCCTCTGCCTCCTGGCCAAGAGTGGGGGGCTTGTAGGTCCTGAGTCTGTTGGCGTTCGTCACGACTGAGAGCGAACTCAACGCCATGGCGCTGGCAGCTATGATCGGGCTGAGCTGCCAACCGAGGAACGGATACAGTGCTCCCGCAGCGATCGGGATGCCGACGCCGTTGTAAAAGAAGGCAAAGAAGAGGTTCTGGCGGATGTTGCGCATCGTCGCGCGGCTCAGGGAGATGGCCGTAACGACGCCTTTGAGCTCCCCTGAGATCAGCGTAATGTCCGATGCTTCGATGGCGACGTCCGTACCTGTCCCGATCGCGAGGCCCACGTCTGCCTGCGCCAGCGCCGGCGCGTCGTTGATGCCGTCGCCCACCATGCCTACGAGCTTGCCCTCATCCTGTAGTCGCCTGACCTCCAGCGCCTTGTCCTCCGGCAAAACCTCGGCCAGGACTCGCTCGATGTCCACCTGCCGGGCGATGGCCTCGGCCGTGCGGCGGTTGTCACCAGTGATCATCACAACCTCGACGCCGAGGCGGTGCAGCGCGGCAACAGCAGCGCGCGAGCCATCCTTCACCGTGTCGGCCACAGCGACGAGTCCCGCAGGGACATCGTCAACGGCGACGAACATCACCGTCTTACCCTCGCCGGAAAGGCGCTCGGCGTCGGCCTCTAGACTGTCAATGTCGAGACCCGCGTCGGTGAGCAATCGCTGGTTGCCCACAAGAAGGCGTTTCCCGTCGATGGTGACTCGGATGCCCTTGCCGGTAACGGACTGGAATTCCGATGGCTCGGTGAGCCTCAACGCTCGCCCCTCAGCGCCACGCACGATAGCCTGGGCCAGCGGATGCTCGGAGGAGCGCTCCGCGGAGGCTACCAGGCGCAGGAGTTCGTCCTTGGCCAGTGATCCCTTCGCGACGACGTCGGTCAGGGCCGGCTCTCCTTTGGTGATCGTGCCGGTCTTGTCCAGGACGACAGTCCGAAGCTTGTGTGCCGTCTCGAGGGCTTCAGCCGAGCGGATGAGAATGCCGTTCTCGGCGCCCTTACCGGTCGCGACCATGATTGATAGCGGCGTCGCCAAACCCAGAGCGCAGGGGCAGGCGATGATCAGCACCGAAACGGCGCTCACCAGCGCGAAGGTGAACACCGGATCGGGGCCAAAGTCGTACCAAGCCACGAAGGTTCCAATCGCGATGAAGATCACTGCGGGCACAAAGTAGCTCGACGCGAGGTCTGCCAGCCGCTGGATCGGCGCCTTGGAACCCTGTGCCTGCTCGACCAGGCGTATGATCTGAGAGAGCATCGTGTCCTTGCCGACCTTGGTCGCCTGGAAGCGGAAGGCGCCCGTCTGGTTGATCGTCGCGCCGACCACCGTGTCACCCGTCTCCTTGGTCACCGGCAGCGACTCGCCCGTGACCATAGACTCATCGATCGTCGAACGGCCCTCGATGATCTCGCCGTCAACCGGGATCTTCTCGCCCGGCCGCACGAGGACCACATCGCCAAGCACGACGTCTTCGATGAGTATCTCGGCCTCCTGGCCGTTGCGAATGACCCGCGCCGTCCTGGCTTGGAGGCCGATGAGCTTGCGGATCGCCTCGCCAGTGCCGGCTTTGGCTCTCGCCTCGAACAGCCTGCCCAGCAGGATCAGCGTGAGGATGACCCCGACCGCTTCGAAGTAGACGTCTCTCAGGTCCACCGGGAGCAGGCGAGGCGCGACCGTGACCACCACGCTGTAGCTGAACGCGGCGAGCGTCCCTAGTGTGATCAGCGTGTTCATGTCAGCCGTGCGGTGGCGCAGCGTAAGCCAGCCGGTCACGTGGATCGGCCAGCCGGTGTACGCCATGACGGGTGCAATCAGAGCTAGCTGCAGCCAATGATTGAGCAGGAAATCGGGCACCCAGTCCGCGCCGAACAGCTCGTGGAGCATGACCGGTACGAAAACGGGCAGCGTAGAAACGGCGCCGAAGGCGACGCGCCGGCTGAGGTCGCGGATCTCTGCCTGGCGGGCAAGTGCCTCCGCGTCCTCCGTCTCCTGAGAACCCGGCGATTCCCGTTCGCGCACCTTGTAGCCGGAAGACTCGACCGCTGTCTTTATTTCGGCAACCGTTACTTGGGCCGGATCGAAAGCGACGGTCACGCGCTCTGCGCCGAAGTTCACGTCGACTCTGTCAATGCCAGGCAACTCCTCGATAGAGGATTCGATGTTCGTGACGCAGGTCGGACAGGTGACGCCGCCGCCGATGAGAGCGAACTCGACCTGCGACAATCGGCCGACCTCGACGGTCGGGCCGACGCCGACCGCTCTTGCGACCTCGTGCGTGTGGCCATCGACCGGGGCTATCACGGCGACCGCCGTCTCGACAGCATCGGGAACGGCACCGTCGCCGGCCGGAGGCTCGACGACGAGAGTGCCGTGGACCATGTTCATGCCGCAGGCGAAGCCGAACTCACCCGACTTATCCGGTACGAACTCCACGGACGTCCGCTGAAACGCGGGTAGTGACTTACTCAGTCGAAAGTCCGGGAAAACGACGCGGGAGGTGCAGTCGCTGCCCTCCTGG
>JBGPOC010000319.1:0-2674 GCA_041487825.1 Candidatus Dormibacteraceae bacterium
AACGAGGAAGGGAACGTCGTCCTCAGCCTGCGGCGCGCTCGAGCCGAAACGACCTGGATCGTCGCTGCCGAGAAACAGACCGACGGCTCGGTCATCGAAGCCGACGTGCGGGAGCAGAACAAGGGCGGCCTGATCGTCAACGTCCTCGGGCTCCGCGGGTTCCTTCCCTCGAGCCAGGTTGCGCGCGCCTATGCCGGGAGCCTCGAGTCGCTCGTCGGGCAGCGCATCCCGGTCAAGATCCTGGAAGTCAACCGCAAGCGCAACCGGTTGATCGTCAGCCAGAAGGCGGCGGAGGACGAGGATCGAGCGCGTAAGCGCGAAGACCTATTCAGCCGGCTGCTGACCGGCAGCACCGTCAAGGGGACCGTGTCCGGCATCACCAGCTACGGGGCGTTCGTGGACATCGGCGGGGCTGACGGCCTCATCCACATCTCCGAGCTTTCCTGGGATCGGGTGTCCAAGGTCACCGACGTGCTTCAGCTCGGCGACGAGGTCACCGTGAAGGTGATCAAGCTCGACCCTGAGCAGACCCGCATCTCGCTGTCGCTGCGCCAGCTCCAGCAGGACCCCTGGGAGAAGCTCGTGCAGTCGATGCCGATCGGATCGATCGTCGAGGGCCAGGTCACCAAGACCAAGAAGTACGGCGCTTTCCTGCAGATCATGGCTGGCATCGAAGGCCTGCTCCACATCTCGGAGCTCTCCTGGGACCACGTCGAGCGCACTGAGGACGTCCTCAAGGTGGGGGAGACCCTGCAGGTCAAGGTGATCGGCATCGACACCGCTCGGCGGAGGATCTCGCTTAGCCTCAAGCAGCTCTCGGCCCCGCCCGCGAGCCTGGCGGCAAGCAGGGCGGATCACCGGCCGGACGAGTACGAGGACGTCGAGGACGAGTCCTAGTCCGACACCGCCGGCTGTCGTGCGGGTCTTTGCTCTCAGCCGGAAGCAGGCACGCCCTTGCCGGCCAGCCGCTGGCGGGCCGGGACAAAGTACGGATCGATGGTGAGCGCCATCCGGTAGGCGGCTCGGGCATCGGCCGTCCGGCCGAGCCCCTGCTCTGTGTCGCCGATGTCGACGTACAGCTGCGGGTCGTTCTCGCCCAGGCGCGCTGCCGCCAGCATCTCGTTCAGGCCGCGGGAGGCGGATCCGGCCGCCGCCAGGTTCTTGCCGAGCGCCCAGTGGTATTGACCCTGCAGAGGATCGGCCACGACCGAGAGGTCGGGCCGGCCCTGGAAGTACCAGATGTCGGCCAGCACCGGCATCGGGGCCAGCCAGACCACCACCGGCACCAGGAGCACCGCCCCGATCGAGCGCAGGACCGTCCCTGGAGCAGCGAGCTCGCCGCTGCCTCCGGCATGCAGCCCGCCGTCATCCGCCGCTCTTACACTGGACCAGGCGACGCCTGCGAGCAGCCAGAACGCGCCGGTGGCGGGAGCCCAATCGAAGTTGAAAAGGACCCAGACGCTGTAGCCGATGCAGCCGGCGGTAAGCGCCCCCACCGATTCGACGGAGCGCCTGCGCCAGCAACCACGCAGGAAGGTGACCACGACCCATCCGAGCGCTGCCAGGCCGACCAGGCCCTGCGTGGCAGCGATGTCGAGTGTGCCCGAGTGTGCCCGGTCGACTTCTGGCGCCCAGTCCCCGCTGAGGAACCGGCCGAACACCAGGCCTGTCGCATCCTCACCCCAGCCGGTCAGCGGCCGCGCCGAGATCATGTGGATTGAGTCCGGCCAGAGGTGGAGCCGGGAGGGCCCGGGGTCGTCGTTGAGAAGCCGAAGCGGCGAGATGAGGATTCCCAGGAGAGCCGCTCCGACAACCACAAACGCGACCGCCGTGCCGATGAGCGCCGCTCTTCCCTTGAGCTTGAACAGCGCCAGGGCACAGCAGCCGGCCAGGACCCCGAGGCCTCCGCTTCGCGAGGTGCTGACAAGGACGGCGGCGGCCATCAGCGCGACGCCCGCCCACCATGCGGCCCCGAAAGGACCGCGTCGCAGCCCGCGGGCGACGGCGAGCGGTATGGCCATCGCAAGCAGAGCGCCGAGCAGGTTGGCGTTGCCGAGGTTGCCGTCCGGCCGGTAGTCGATCAGTCCGTTGATAAGTAGCAGCTCCTGGTACAGCGCCTCGACGCTGGCGATGGTGCAGCCGATGACGAACGCCGGGACCACGCGGTCACGCGAACGTGAATCCCTCAGCAACCAGACCGATGCGGCAAGCAGCCCGAGGTAGCCGAGCCTGATCGGAAGTGACTCGTAGCGCGTGTAGGAGCCGATGAAGCTCGCCGGCCACGACACCGAAAAGACGAACGCCAGGACCGCGGCGAGGGTGGCGGCGATCAGGGGGATTCGCAATGGGCCCAGACCCGGCCCTTTGGGCAGCAACCACGCCAGCCCGAGGCCCAGGCCGGCGCCCGCGATGACTATCGCCGCGCGGGGCAGGATGTAGGAGTCGGTGGCGATGGGATTGAACGGCAGGAGGAAGACGGTGGGCAGTGCCAGGGCGATCGCCGCGGGGAGGAAACCGCCGAGGCGCTCAAGTAGCGGCCTCATAGTGCCTCCACCAGGGAATTCCGCCGGCTGAGTTGTTCGTTATATTAGAAGCCGAGGTACCGCCGGGTACCTGAAGCAACAGATCGAGGAGGTGCTGGCCACACCCGAAGCCGTCGTAGTCCAGGAGGAAA
>JBGPOC010000320.1:0-2652 GCA_041487825.1 Candidatus Dormibacteraceae bacterium
CGCCCAAGGCGGTCAAGGAGGGGGTCGCCAAGGAAGAGGCGGAGGCGGTCAAGGCGAAGCTGGCTGATGCCGGGGCCGCGGTCGACATTCGCTAGCCCGATGCCGATGAGAGCCGGCCCGCGCGGGCCGGCTCTCCTGTTTCCAGCGGGCTATGCGCTCGGCTGTTCCGCGAGCGTGAAGCGATAGATGAGCGCCGCCGCCGCCGCTCCAATCGCTGGCCCGATCCACCACACGTACCAGTTCGCGTAGGCGCCCGCCGCCACGGCGGGGCCGAACCAGCGGGCAGGGTTCATGGCGGCGCCGGTCAGCGGGCCACCGACCAGGATGTCGGCTGCCACGGCGAAACCGATCGCCAGGCCGCCGATCTTCGGCGCTCTCGGGTCGATGGCCGTTCCGATCACGGCAAGCACGAGCAGCATGGTGAGTACCGCCTCGATGCCGATGCCGGTCACCTGCGAGATGCCGGCCCCCAGCGCAGGCGTGCCGATGTTGGAGGCCTGCCACGAATCGGCAAAGACGGCCTTCAGCGCCAGCCCCGCGCCGAGCGCGCCGACGAGCTGGGCGACGACGTAGGCGGCGGCGAGCATCGGCGTGATCTTGCCCATGATCCAGGCCGCGAGCGTGACCGCCGGGTTGAAATGCCCGCCCGAGACCGGGCCGAGGGCAGAGACGAGCACTGCCAGCGCGAGGCCGTGGGCCAGGGCAACGCCCAGCAGACCCGGGCCGGTGTCGCACGTGACCGTCTGGAAGTCGCATTGCATCGCCATGTAGCCGCCCAGCACGACCGACCCAGCGCCGACGAAGAAGAAGAGAAAGGTGCCGATCGCCTCCGCTACGAGTGCCGGAAGGTTGCGATCCCGCATGGTCAGCCTCCATCCAAAGGGGGACTCAATTCTCGCCGAGCCGCCGGCGCGCCGCCACGCGGAATCGAACATGTGGTCAACGCTCTCGTTCGCGGCCCCAGCTGACGAGATCTGCGTACGCGGGGTGGCGCTCGATAAATGCCGACATGAACGGGCAGATGGGGGTCACCCGCAGGCCGCGCACGCGAATATCGTCGAGCACGGCCTGCACCAGGCGACGGCCGACCCCTCGGCCGGTAAAGGCGCGCTCGACCTCGGTGTGCAGGACGACGACCCGCTGGCGCAAGAGTCGATAGGTGACGAACGCCGCGATCTCGTCACCGACACTCGCCTCGAAACGGTTCTGCGCTCGGTTGTCCCGGACTTCGATCTGCGGCAGGTCGGAAGCGGCGGGCATCGAGATCCCTCCTGGCTGTAAGCTCGAGCAGAATACGGTCTGAGCCCCAACGGGAGCGCGAGCGGTACTGGCTCAATTTCAACCGAACGGGCGTTCGACGCGCCCGTGAGCGGTGAGGCGCCTCACGGGGGCCGAAGCCCTCGCCGACGTTGCTTGGCTACGGAAACTCGGCCTTGAACTCACGGACCACGAAGCGGACGTCCTCGCGCATCGCTTCGAGCATGGCTATGACGTTTGCACCGTCGGCAGGCGATCCCTTATCGAACTGTATCTCGAAGGAACCTATGGGATTCACGTAGAGGGGCGCGCCCGCGATGATCACCGTTCCGCCCTCTCTGAAATGCGTGAGTACTGTGCCGTTTTCGAATGGGATGGGTCCAGTCTGGGCCCCGATGTTGAATTCATGTACCCACTCGGTAGGCCATTCGATGCCCGCAGCCGCAAACGCCTCAGGCAACGTCGAGTCAATCCGCTCGATTCGCACGACGGCTTGGGTCAAGGGCAGGCTGCGATGCTTGTCGAGGTTCCAGATTTCCTCAAGGATCGCGAGGGGCGCCTCCTTGGGAGCGTGCTTCCATGTATCAAACGGCTGCAGAGCCTTGAAGCGTGCGTACAAGCGCGGGTCAACTCCGAACAGGTTGAGTTTGTGGTTCGCCTTCCAATGAGACTTGGCGACCATGATCGGAAACCGCATTCGGCTCCACGGGTGCTTGCGAGGGAGGGGCGCTCGGACGCTCTTGGGGTTGGTCGCCCGCAGGTGCTGCATCGCCAACTCCCAGACCAGATTGTCGAGGGCGGATCGAAGGTTGTTGGCAACGTCCCCGATCATGCAGCCCCATCTGGTCAGGGGCGGGTCAACGTCAACCCATCCCCGGAGAGCCCAGGCTCCTGCTTTCGGGTCACTCTCTACCGTGATTCGGTACGGATCACGCTTGAAGAAGGCGCGCATCGATTGTTTGAGAGCGCCAATGTGCTGATTCGCCCGAATCAGTTTCGCGAGGCAACTGTCGAGCGGGTGAGCCATGCGTAAGAGGATACGCCTCTCACGCATCCAGTCAGTCGAGAAGGGCTGCGATCTCTTGCACCGTCCAAACGTGATCGGCGATACCAGCCGCCATCGCCGGGGTTCGATTCTTACCGAGTCCCCCGTGGGGCTTCGCGAAGTTGTAGGCCATGAAGTGCAGGCTGACCATCGCGGCGTGATTCTCGACCTTCTTGGAGAAGCCGTTGGTCAGCCGCGTGAAGCGCCGCATGGACATTCGCATGGTGAGGTTGTTGCGCTCGACGTAGGAGGTCGAGATGAGGTCCGGGTTCGGGTCGCCGTTGAGGATGCGGACTTCCTGCCCGGTGACAGTGTTTGGCGAGTATCGCCGCGCCGTGGGGGACGCATCC
>JBGPOC010000321.1:0-2616 GCA_041487825.1 Candidatus Dormibacteraceae bacterium
CGCCTCCTCCTGGTCGTGGGTGACGAACACGAAGGTTATGCCGACCTCCTTCTGGATGCGCTTGAGCTCGAGCTGCATCTGCTTGCGGAGCTTCAGGTCGAGCGCTCCCAGCGGCTCGTCGAGGAGCAGGACCTGCGGTCGGTTGACCAGCGCCCTGGCCAGGGCGACACGCTGCTGCTGGCCGCCGGAAAGCTGCGCACGCCGGCGCTTGCCGTATCCCGCGAGGTTGACGAGCTCCAGCGCCTCCGTCACCCGTCGCTCGACCTCTTTGGCGGCCACCTTCTTCCTGCGCAGGCCGAACGCCACGTTGTCGAAGACGTTCAGATGGGGAAAGAGGCCGTACGACTGGAAGACGGTGTTGACGTTTCTCTTGTAGGCGGGGAGGTCGGTGACGTCCTGCCCGTCGAGGCGGACCACACCCTCGGAAGGCGCTTCGAACCCGCCGATCAGCCGCAGGGTCGTCGTCTTGCCGCAACCCGACGGGCCGAGCATGCTGAAGAACTCGCCCCGCTGGATCTCGAGGTCCAGGTGGTCGACGGCGATCACCGCCCCGAAGCGCTTGACCACCTGCTCGAGCACGACTACGGCATCATCGCCTCTCGCGTGTCGCGCCATCGAGCTCGCCGGCTCGGTCATCCGTGCCGCACGGTCGTTCTCCCGGGGTCCCGAGGCGCCTCGGACCGAGTCGCCTCCCGCCGGCTGGGCTTCATCGGGCCAATTCTGCATGTTGCAGGCTCTCGGGTGGCCGGCGCCGGGTCTTGGAGGCCGGCCGGGCAGCCCATCGACCGGTTAGATCTTCGGGGCGGACGCCGGCGCGTCAGGACCGCGGCGAGCACGACGGGTCCTGGCGAATTCGAGCTGCGCGTACTCAAACGAATCGACAAGCGCAGCCAGCGAAGCTTCGATGATGTTGCTCGAGCAACCGACCGTCGTCCAGCGCTTGAGGCCCCGACCCGATTCGATGAGCACGCGTGTCGTCGCCGCCGTACCCGTAGCACCGTCGAGGATCCGCACCTTGTAGTCGTGAAGGCTCACGCCTTTGAGGCCGGGGAAGCTCGGGCTCAGTGCTTTGCGCAGCGCGCCGTCAAGGGCGTTCACGGGGCCGTTTCCAGACGCGGCAGTGTGGTAGATCGCATTGCCAACCTCCACCTTCACCGTTGCCTCCGCGTGAACCGAGTCACCGTCCTTGCGAACCATCGTGGTGAAGTCGGCGACCCTCCACGGCGCGTCGTACCCAGGCTGGAGTCGACGCAGGAGCATCTCGAAGGAGGCGTCTGCGGCCTCATAGGAGTAACCGCGGTGCTCGAGCTCCTTCAAGTGCTGGACCAGCCATCGCGTCTGGGGATCGTCCCGGTCGAGCTCCAGGCCGAACTCGCGAGCCTTGGCGAGCACGTTTCCCCTGCCCGACAGCTCGGAGACGAGGACGCGCGCTGCGTTGCCCACGGCGCCCGGGTCGATGTGCTGGTAGGAATCGGCGTGGCGGAGCACCGCAGCCACGTGCTGGCCTCCCTTGTGCGCGAAGGCGCCCTGGCCGACGAACGGCTGCTGCAGGGGCAGCGCGAGGTTCGCGATCTCCGCGACCGTCCGCGAAAGCTCGGTGAACTGAGTCGCAGCTCCGGCCGGGAGCGCCTCGATCCCCAGCTTCAGGACGAGATTGGCGACGACGGACACGAGATTGGCGTTCCCGCATCGCTCGCCGTAGCCGTTGATTGTCCCCTGGACCATCTCCGCGCCGGCCAGTATGCCTTCGAGCGAGTTGGCGACCGCGAGCTCACAGTCGTTGTGGCAGTGGATGCCGATGCGCGCAGGTCGGTCGAGCTCGCGGACGGCCTTCTTGACGGATTCGACGCCGCGTCTCACATCGGCCGGCAGGCTGCCGCCGTTGGTGTCGCACAGCACGATCCAGCTCGCTCCGGCGCGCGCTGCGACCAGGCACACCTCGATCGCGTACTCCGCGTCGCGGGCGAAACCGTCGAAGAAGTGCTCGGCATCGAAGATGACCTCCCGGCCGAGCCCGACGCCATATGCGACCGAGTCGCGGACCATGTCGAGGTTCTCGGTGGTGGTGGTCTGGAGGACGTTGGTCACCTGCCACGGGTCACTTTTGCCGACCAGGGTCCACACCGGTGCGCCGCTGTTGATAAGCGCATTCAGGTTGGCGTCATCCTCGCAAGTGCCTCCGGCGCGGCGCGTGGCCCCGAACGCGGCGAGCCTGGCCTGTCGCAGCGGGTGCGCCAGCAGGCCGGCGAAGAGCTCCTCGTCCTTTGGGTTGGAACCCGGGAAGCCGCCTTCGACGTAGTCGAAACCGAGGTGGTCCAGCGTCCGAGCGATGCGCAGCTTGTCCGAGGCGGAGAAGGACACCGCGGATCCCTGGGCGCCGTCGCGCAGCGTGGTGTCATACACCACGACCCGCCTTGCGTCTTTCCCTGCTTGCTTGGGCATAAAAAAACCTCCCGGCCCTTGTTGGTCGGGAGGTCCCGCGACATCAGCGGCGTGCGCTAAGTCGGGGGGCCTCCCCTCTTAATCTCGATGCCGATCGCCAGACGGTTGCGCATGGAAGCTGCAGAGTAAGCCATCGGACGCCCTTCGGTCTTGGCTTTGAGCACCAAATTGCCC
>JBGPOC010000322.1:0-2604 GCA_041487825.1 Candidatus Dormibacteraceae bacterium
ATCGGGAGCGGTGCCTCAAAGCAGGTTTCGACGACTACATGAGCAAGCCCGTCCACCTGGAGGAGCTCGCAGAGGCTTTCAAGGTGGCGGCGGGCTGGCGCACCAATCCTTGAGCCGCCTCGGCTTCAAGGCATCCTCCTAGTGGCCTGGTCCAGAAATAGATTGTCGGATCGCCCCTGGGGTGGCCGAGATGCTAGGGGTCGGGACACTAGAGGTCGAGTCGACCTCGGGCGATCTCGCGGCGCGACGCGCGTGACTCCAGGAACACGACGACGATGACGATCAGCCCGCCGAGCACCATGAGCCCGCCGAGAATCTCGGCGTTCACGCCGCGCGGCTGCGCGATGATCTGGACCATCGCAGACCCGAAGACGAGGATGTAGCTCACTCCGAGCAGCCGGACCCGCGGCGCGACGCCTTCGTTTTCGCCGCCACGCCACGGCCGCTTGCCGATGATCAAAAGGTACGCGCCCATCAGCAGCGCCAGGCCGGCGAGGATGAGCGAGATCAGCTGGAGGAGGGCGAACGTCATGGGCTGCGTCTCGGTCGCACTGGGCCAGATAGTAACTGGCTCGGCCCATGCTTCTTACAATCGTCACTCCGATGCCTCGCACCGAACCCATCAAAGCCGTCCGAGGCGTTCGCGACCTCATGCCTCGGGAGCGCGCCATGTGGCGGACCGTGGAGAAGGCCGCGGTACGCATCGCCCGCAGCTTCGGCTATCAGGAGATCGTCACGCCGATCCTCGAGCACACCGACCTGATCGAGCGCGTCGGCGAGGACACGGATGCGGTCGCCAAGGAGCTGTATCGCTTCGAGGACCGCGGGGGGCGTCACCTGGCGCTGCGGCCCGAGGCGACCGCCGGCATCGTCCGCGCTTACTTCGAGGGTGGTCTGAACCAGGGACCGCAGCCGGCGCGGCTCTTTCTCATCGGGCCGATGTTCCGCTACGACCGACCCCAGAAGGTCCGCTACCGGCAGTTCTTCCAGTTCGACATCGAGGCGATCGGGGCAGGGAGCCCGGCCCTGGACGCCGAGATCATCGAGCTCGCCGCGTCATGGCTGCGTGAGGTGGGAGTGCGCGACCTGGCGCTGGAGCTCAACACGATCGGCGACTCCAAATGCCGCCCGGCCTATCTAGAACGGCTGCAGGCGTATTACCGCCCGTTGAAGGACCAGCTCCACGGCGACTGCCAGCGGCGCCTCGAGACGAATCCGCTGCGGCTGCTCGACTGCAAGGTGCCCCAATGCCAGCCTTTCAAGGCTCAAGCTCCACGCATCACCGACCACCTCTGCGAGGAGTGCGCCGAGTCCTGGGTGGTGGTGAGGCGCCTGCTCGACGCGGCCGGCATCGAGTACCGGTTGAACCCACAGCTAGTGCGCGGCCTCGACTACTACACGAGGACCGTCTTCGAGTTCTACCCGGGAGGCGCGTCCGGAGCCCAGGACGCGCTGGTCGCGGGCGGGCGTTACGACGGGCTCGCCGCCGCCGAGGGCTGGCCGGCGACCCCCGGCGTGGGATTCGCGGGTGGGCTCGATCGAATCACGGAGGTGGTCGCCGCCAGCGGAGAGGAGGTCATCCCCGAGCCGGCGGCGGAGGTCGTCGTGCTGGCCGATGCCGGCCTCGAGGTCGAGGCCGCCGAGGTCGCGCGAATCTGCCGAACCGCCCGCACGGTCGCGGTGGACTACGAGCCGAAGAGCCTCCGAGCCAAGATGCGGTCGGCCGACAGGCTCGGGGCCAGGTGGGTCGTCCTCCTGGGCGCGGCGGACGTTCACCGCCACGCCGCGCAGTTGAAGGTCATGGCGAGCGGGGAACAGGTCGAGGTTGCATGGGTCGAGCTTCCGGAGCGGTTGACGTGAGCGGTTTCACAGCGCCGCACTGCGGCTCGATCCGCGCGTCCGATGAAGGTCGCGACGTTGAGCTCTACGGGTGGGTGGCCCGCCGTCGTGATCACGGAGGCCTGATCTTCATCGACCTTCGCGACCGCTGGGGTGCGGTGCAGGTCGTCTTCAACCCGACGAACGCGCCTGAGGCGCACGCGACGGCATCCGACCTGCGGGCCGAGTACGTCGTGCGGGCCAGAGGAGTCGTCGGCCGCAGGCCGGCGGGTTCGGAGAACCCGCGAATGGCGACCGGCGAGGTCGAGGTGGCCGCCTCTGAGCTGCAGATCATCTCCACGGCCAAGACGCCACCTTTCCAGATCGACGACCAGTCGGAGGCCGACGAGGCGATCCGCCTCAAGTACCGCTACCTGGACCTGCGCCGGCCCCGCATGCAGCGCATTCTCGAACTGCGTCATCGCGTGAACAAGATCATCCATGGCTACATGGACGAGCACGAGTTCATCGAGGTCGAGACCCCGCTCCTCGTGAAAGGAACGCCCGAAGGCGCGCGCGATTTCATAGTCCCGTCGCGGCTGCATCTCGGCGAGTTCTTCGCGCTTCCTCAATCCCCTCAACAGCTGAAACAGCTCCTGATGGTCAGCGGCCTTGGCCGCTATTACCAGATCGCCCGGTGCCTTCGCGACGAGGACCTGCGCGCGGACCGTGCGCTCGAGTTCACGCAGCTGGACCTCGAGATGTCCTTCTGCGACGAGGAAGACG
>JBGPOC010000323.1:0-2590 GCA_041487825.1 Candidatus Dormibacteraceae bacterium
CCGACTCCCAGGCCTGAATCAGCGGATCGACGATCTCCCACTGCAGCTCGATCTCCTCGGAGCCAGGGAACGCGGAGTGGCCGCCCGTCAACACCTCCGCCAAGGCGTTCTCGTAAGCCTCCGGCAGCGGCCCCCTGCTCAACCCCTGGTAGTCGAGCTTCATGCCGGCGGGCACCATCTCGAACCGGGTACCGGGTCGCTTGGCGCCGATCCGAATCGTGATGCCCTCGTCGGGCTGGATCCGGATCACGATCAGCGTTGGGATGCCTCGCTGGCGGTTGCCCGCGATGCGCAGGTGCGGCGCGTCGCGCAGCTTGATGACGACCTCCGTGACCCTGCGCTGGAGCGCTTTACCCGTGCGCACGAAGATCGGGACCCCGTCCCAGCGCCAGTTCTCGATCGAGAAGCGCACCGCCGCGTACGTCTCACGTCTCGAGTCGTTCGCCACGGCTTCCTCGTCGAGGTAGCCGATGTACTGGCCGCGAACGGCCGACGCGTCGCTGATAGGCGACATCGCGCGCAGCGCCGCGCGCTTGGCCCTCCGGACGTACTCGGCGTCGAAGGTGGTCGGGGGCTCCATCGTGACCAGGGCCAGCAGCTGGAGCGCGTGGTTCTGGATGATGTCGCGCACCGCGCCGGTCTGGTCGTAATACCCCGCGCGCTTGCCGATGCCCTCCTCTTCAGCGGCGGTGATCTGGATCGTCTCCACCAGGTTGCGATTCCACACCGGCTCGAAAAGAGAGTTCGAGAACCTGAACGCGAGCACGTTCTGAACCGTGTCCTTGGCCAGGTAGTGGTCGATTCGAAAGATCTGTTGCTCCCCAAAACCTTTCGCCAGCTGCGCGTTGAGCTTGCGGGCAGAGTCCAGGTCGCGGCCTAGGGGCTTCTCGACCACGATGCGCCGCGTGGGGTCGCCTTTGGTCGTGAGGCCCGACTGGCCGAGCGCACGGATGATTTCACTGAACGTCTCCGGCGGCGTGGCCAGGTAGAAGATCACGCTGCCGGCGCCGGTGAGGAGCTTCTTCAACCCCGCGAATGTGGCCTGCGACCCGTAATCAAGCTTGACCCACTCGGCGGTCGAGGCCAGCCGCTGGTTGCCGCTGCACTTCTTCACGACGTCGCGGAAGCGAGTGGTCGATTGAGCCGTGCGGCCGGCGCCTATCACCCGGATCGGCATCCCGTCCGCGGATGCAAGACGCTTCAGCGACGGCAGGATCTTGCGCTGGGCGAGGGCTCCCGAAGCGCCGAAGATGACGAGATCGACGCCGTGGGCCACGTTCAAATCCTAATCCGCGATCACGTCCGTGCCGGCGATCTCGTCGTGGACGTTGCGGCGCCGCACAGCGGCGATCGGCAGCAGCGCCAGCCTCACGACCGCCTGACCGACGCTCAGCCCCGAGCCGTCCACGCTCACGACGCGCTGCTTCATGATCGCGCCGCCCAGCGTTCGGCCGGAGATTCTCCAGCACGCCACGTGGTACGCGGCGGCAATCCCGAGCAGTGCTGGAACCCTTCTGTTTCGCCCCCCGATCACGGCCGCAAGCGTGGCGCACATGCCGGCGTCGATCGCCGCGGCCGCGAGGCGCCTGGCCGGGTCGCTGCGCGGACCTGGTTCCGGCGTCCTTCCGCACAAGCGCAGCAGGTTCAGCCGCGTCCAGAGGTGGTGGACGGGCAGCTGCGTCAGCGTGTAGACGATGCGGGGCAGCATCGGTTCATAGCCGTCGACCGACGCGACCAGGCGGTCGTGTGAGGCCTCGATTCGCACCCAGCCGCCCGGAGCGCGCGCCAGCAGCCCGCCTTCGATCGGCCACTGGACGCTGTTCTGGGCGACCTCGGCGGGCCCGAAATTGAGGAGTGCCAGGGGGCCGAGCCAGAGCGAATCGTCCCGGGCCCGCACGAGGCCCAGGGTGAGCCTGGAAACACCCGCCCAGTAGCCGTCTCGAAGCGATCTGCCGGTCCAGGGATCCGGCATCGCCACCGAGTCTTCGATCGCCACCCTCCCGTCTGACCAGTGCACCTGGATATCTTGGGCGGATGGCGCAGCTCGAGTTCTCGGCCGATGTGACCATCAAATGCTCGGCTGAGCAGGCTTTCGACTACTTCGCCGACCACCGTCATGTCGCCACCGTGCTCGAGGGGATCAGCCGATGGAAGCCCATCGGCACCAAAACGCAGGGGGTCGGCGCGCTTTACGAGGTCGAGATGGTCGCGCTCGGCCTTCCGCTCAAGAGCCTTCTGAGGCTCAACCGCTGGCGGCGGCCGTTCGAGATCGGCTGGGTGTCGGAGTCGGGCCTGGTCAAGCAGGGGGGAGGTTTCACGTTCACCAAGGTCGATGGGGGCGTGCACATCGTCCTGCGTATCGCCTACAGACCGCCCGCGGCGATGATCGGGGCCGCCGTTGCCCGTCGCCTGGATTGGGTTGTCCGGCGCAGGCTTCAGAGCGCGCTGGAGCGGATCCGCGAAACGCTTGAACCAGGGGCTGCTCTCGCCGATTAGGCCTGGCGCCCTAAAGTTGGTCGGGTGCGGTTGAACAGCGAGGCGAAGGCGGTCCTCGGCCACACCCCGATCGGGATGCTGGCCCTGCGAGCCG
>JBGPOC010000324.1:0-2587 GCA_041487825.1 Candidatus Dormibacteraceae bacterium
GCCGACAAGCTCGGCCCGCCCCTCACGGTGCTGTCGGTGGCACCTCTGCTCGCGGAGGCGATCATCCGGGTGCACGAGAACCGGAGCGTCAGCGAGCTCTTCAGTTAGTCCGCCGGTCATGAGCGCAACCGATTGGGCCGAGGTCATCGTGCTGATCCTCTGTTTCTTCGTGGCCGCGCTCGCCAGCGGCACGGAGACCGCGCTCACGTCGGTAGGCCGCCTCCGCGTGCGATTCCTGGCCGAGCAGGGGAGCAAGGCCGCCGGCATCCTGCAGCGCCTGCGTGCGGATCCGAACCGCTATCTGTCCACGGTGTTGTTCACCAACACCCTGGCGCTGATCGTGGCCTCGACCTCGACCACGCTCCTCACGGACTCCATGTTCGCCGCGTGGGGCGTTCCCTCCGAATTCCATCTCTGGCTCGCGCTGCTCGTGTCGTTCCTGCTCTCGGTGGTCCTGCTGATCGCCGCCGAGGTGACGCCGAAGACGCTCGCCATTCGGTACGCCGAGCGTGTCGCCCTGGCGGCGGCAGGCCCGGTCGACCGGCTGGCGACCGCCCTTGGCCCGGTGCTGTGGGCCGTCACCTTCGTCTCGCGCACCATGACCGGCGGCCGCGCCGCTCGGGCCCCATATCTCACCGAGCAGGAGCTGCTCACGGTGCTCCACGTCTCGGAGGAGCAGGGCGTCATCGAGGAGCAGGAGCACCAGATGATCCACGGCATCATCGAGATCGGCGACAAGACGGTCCGCGAGATCATGGTGCCGCGCACCGATATCCAGGCCGTAGAGCGGAAAACGCCCCTGAAGGAGATCGTCCGGGTGTTCAAGGAGCACAGGCACACGCGGTTGCCCGTCTTCGACGGCGATATCGACCATGTCATCGGCCTGATCCACACCAAGGACCTGCTTCTCTTCTACACGCTCACCACGACTCAGAAGTTCGACATCGAGAAGATCCTGCGGCCAATCAAGTTCACGCCCGAGCAGAAGAAGGTCGACGAGCTCCTGCACGAGATGCGGACCGAGAAGGTGCACATGATGATCGTGCTCGACGAGTACGGCGGCACCGCCGGCCTGGTGTCGCTCGAGGACGTAATCGAGGAGATCGTGGGCGAGATCCGAGATGAGTACGACTCGGCGGAGGAGGAGCAGCTCGTCGTCCTCAACGACCACGAGGCACGCGTCGATGCCCGCTTCCCGCTGGAGGAGCTGAACTCGCGGCTCGGGCTGGCCATCGAGGAGTCGGGCGACTACGACTCGGTCGGCGGCTACGTCCACGCGCAGCTGGGCAAGATCGCAACGGCGGGCGATTCGTTCAAGGGCGGCCGTGCAACCTGGACCGTCGAGAAGGTCAAGGGGCGCCGCATAGAGTGGGTGAAGCTGACGGGGGACGTGCCGTGGCCGGACGAGACTCTGATCGTGGCCGGCCTGAAGCATCCTCCGCACACCGACCGAGACGGCCTCGAGTCGCAAGCCGCGGAGGGCTAGCCTGCCCATATACCGTGACCGGGCGGTCGTGCTGAGAAAGCTCGACTATGGCGAGGCCGACCGCATCTTCACCCTGCTGACGCGCACGCACGGCAAGGTGGGTGCGATCGCGAAGGGGGTGCGGCGGCCGGAGAGCAAGCTGGGCCCGTCGCTCGAGCTTTACGGCCATGTCGACGTGCTCCTGGTGAAAGGACGGGGCGAGCTGGACGTCGTCGCGCAGGTGCAGCGGATGCCCGGGTTGCGGATCGCGGGCGATGTGGAGGTGATGTCGCACGCGGCCCTCATCGCGGAGCTTGCGGAGCGCGTGTGCGAGGACCGGCACCCGGTCGACGGCGTGTACGAGCTGACGGTGATGGCGCTGGACGAGCTGGCGCGTGAGACCGACCCGAGGCGGGCGTCGGCCTACTTCATGATGGCGGCCCTTGACCTGCTGGGCTACGCGCCGCAGTTGGCCATGTGCGCGTCGTGCGAGAGACCGCTGGCCGCAAAGCCGGCGGCGTTCAGCGCAGCGGCGGGAGGTTTCCTGTGCGACAGCTGCGCGCTGCCCGGCATGGGCACCGTACCCCTGGCCGCGATCAAGGTCCTGCGGCTGATGGCAAGCGGGGATCTGGCGACCTACCGGCGGGTGAAGCTGGACGCGCCACTGATCGATTCGATCGAGGGAGTGCTGACTGCGCAGCTGGAACACCACCTGGACCGCCGCCTGAAATCGCTACAGTTCCTGCACCAAATGAGAATGCGCGGTTGATGAATGTGGCCTTGAGAATACGGCGCGGATTCGGAATCTCCTCCCCATCTATGGGGAGGTGGCGCGAAGCGCCGGAGGGGGCCCGCAGAGCATGACAATCGCTCGCGACCAGCTGATGGAGAAAGTCGTGTCGCTGACGGAGCGGCGCGGATTCGGAATCTCCTCCCCATTCATGGGGAGGTGGCGCGAAGCGCCGGAGGGGGCGTCCGGGACATGACGGTCGCCCGCGAGCAGCTCATGGAGAAGGTGGCGTCGCTCACCAAGCGGCGCGTCTTCGAAATCTCCTCCCCATTCATGGGGAGGTGGCGCGAAGCGCCGGAGGGGGCCCGCAGAGCATGACAATCGCTCGCGAC
>JBGPOC010000325.1:0-2567 GCA_041487825.1 Candidatus Dormibacteraceae bacterium
ACCGACCCGCGGAAGTTCATGGGCTTCTCCGGGGGCATGCCGCCGCCGCCGAAGTGGCCGCCGCCAAAACCTCCGCGCATGGGCGGGCGCGGCCGCTCGCTCGTGGTGGGCTGGGCCGTGGATTCCGGCCGCTGGATCATGCCGCCGGCTCCGCGGCCAGCTGCGACTGAACGATTTCGAGGTAGGTCGGGCAGCTTCGCAGCAGCTCTTCGTGACGGCCCCGGCCTACGATCGCCCCGTTTTCGAGGACGATGATCTGGTCGGCTTCGGCGATGGTCGAGACGCGCTGGCCGACGATGATCACGGTCGCGTCGGCGGTGTGCGGCCGGAGGGCGGCGCGGAGGCGGGCGTCGGTGGTCAGGTCGAGGGCCGAGAACGAGTCGTCGAACAGGAAGATCTCGGGCTTCCGAACCAGCGCGCGGGCGATCGCGAGGCGCTGCCGCTGTCCGCCGGACACGTTGGTGCCGCCCTGGGCGATGGCCGCGTCGAGCCGGCCTGGCATCTGCTCGACGAAGTCGCGAGCCTGCGCGACCTCGAGCGCCGCCCACAGCTGGTCGTCGGTCGCCTGCGGGTTGCCATAGCGCAGGTTGCTCGCGATCGTCCCCGAGAAGAGGTAGGGCTTCTGAGGGATCAAGCCGATTCGGGCCCACAGCAATTCGGGGTCGAGGTCGCGCACACCGACGCCGTCGATCAGAATCTCGCCCGCGGTGGCGTCGAACAGCCTGGCGACCAGAGAGATCAGTGTCGACTTACCCGATCCGGTGCTCCCGATGATCGCGGTGGTCTGGCCCGCGACGGCTCGCAACGAGATGTCGCGCAGGACGGGTTCGGCCGCACCCGGGTACCGGAACTCGACATCGCGGAACTCCAGCTCGGCTCGCGAGCGCACGTCCCGCACCGGGTGCT
This sequence comes from Candidatus Dormibacteraceae bacterium, assembly GCA_041487825.1. Taxonomy (GTDB): domain Bacteria; phylum Chloroflexota; class Dormibacteria; order Dormibacterales; family Dormibacteraceae; genus Palsa-872. Next base: position 907 of record JBGPOC010000325.1, read on the forward strand.
CAGGCGGAGTGACCGAGGGCTCGGTTCCGAGGACCTCGCCGATGCGATCGGCGCAGACCGCCGCGCGCGGAATCATGATCGCCATGAACGTGGCCATCATCACCGACATCAGGATCTGCATCAGGTACATGAGGAAAGCGGTGAGAGCCCCGATCTGCATGTCCCCTGCGTTGACGCGGCCGGCACCGAACCAGAGCACGGCGATGCTGGAGCCGTTGAGGATCAGCATCACCGTCGGGAAGATCAGGACCATCAATCGCCCAGCGTGGAGAGCGGTGTCCGTCAGCGCGACATTGGCATCATGGAATCTCTCGACCTCGTCGCGTTCGCGAACGAAAGCACGCACGACTCGGATTCCTGAGAGTTGCTCCCGAAGGACCCGGTTCACGACGTCGATGCGGGCCTGCATGGCGCGGAACAGGGGCACCATCCTCGTGACGATCAGCGCGATGACGACGACGAGGAGCGGGATGCTGACCAGCATCAGCCACGACAGCCCGACATCCTGCCGCAGGGCCATGATGACGCCGCCCACGCACATGATCGGAGCGGCGATCATCATCGTGCAGGTCAACAGGACGAGCATTTGCACCTGCTGCACGTCGTTGGTGTTGCGCGTGATCAGCGAGGGCGCCCCGAACTGTGCCACCTCGCGCGCGGAGAAGCGGCCGACCTGGTGGAAGATGGCCGCCCGGACGTCCCGTCCGAAGGCCATCGCCGCCTTGGCTCCGAAGTAGACGGCCGCGATGGAGCATGCGATCTGGCCGACGGTGACCAAGAGCATCCAGCCGCCGGTCGTGACGATGAAGCCGGTGTTGCCCTTGGCCACGCCCTGGTCGATGATCTCCGCATTGAGACTCGGCAGGTAGAGCGATGCGATGGTCCCGAGAAGCTGCAGCACGACCACCGCGATCAGTGGCCCGGCATAGGGCCGCAGGTACGTGCGAAGGAGGCCGATCAGCATCTTGGTCTGCTCATCAGGTTAGTTGCCGACGCCCAGCGCTTCAACACCACTGCTCAAAGCGCCCTTTTGGATCGTACGCCGGCGCTCCCGCCGTAACCTTCGAGCTCTTCTGGCGATTCTCATTCAAGTGGTGACATGTTGAGCCTGAGGGGGCCGGCGCTGTCGTTGCTGGCTGTTTTGATCGCGTCCTGCGGTGGCCAGGGAGCGGTGGCCGTTTCGTCGCCCAAGCCATCGCCCACCAGAGCGGCATCGGCGAGCCCCGAGCAGGTCCTCGGGCCAGGGGGGCTGACCCTGAACGAGGAGATCGGCGCGGTGATCATGGTGGGCTTCCAGGGCACCCTGACCTCGGCTGTGCTCGCTGACTGGCAGCGGCGCCAGTTCGGCGGGCTGCTCGTGATCAACGGGAACCACAACGCCGGATCCGCCCCGGCGGTGACCGCTTTGATCGCCCAGGTCCGTGCCGTGGAGAGCCACCGACTCATCGCGGCCACCGACCAGGAGGGCGGCCAGGTATGCCTGGCGGTCAGCTCGGTGCCGTGCGCGCCGATGCCGGTCGGCCAGGCCTCCACCACTCGCATGGCGTCAGCGCTCAAATCGCTTGGCTTCGACCTGGACCTCGGCCCCGTATCGGACGTCTGCAATGGTCCCAGCTCGATCATGTGGGGCCGCTGCTACGGAACGAACCCGACAGCCGTTG
>JBGPOC010000326.1:0-2564 GCA_041487825.1 Candidatus Dormibacteraceae bacterium
ACGCCGATCAAGAACGTTCCCAGAGCCACGGGCGCCGTTGAGGACCATCGCCGCCGGTAGCCGACGATGAGGGCGACGATCGCCGCGAGAAGGGTCGCTCCCACGACAGGCAGGCTCAGGTTGGCGAGCTCAATGGCATCGTTGGCGCCAGGCTCGGGGAACACGACTGCCGGAAACACCCACAGCCCGGCGGTGACGGCCAGCGCCACCACCCCAACGGCTCTCAACGTCCAGGTCCGCACACCTCAAGAGTGCCGTCCCGCCAGGTGCTTTTGCAAGAGCAAAATGGCTGTCCGCGTCAGGGTCCACGGTCTGTTCGTGTGAAGACGCCGGGGACTTGCGGACCAGCGGCAGTGCCCCAGCTGCACGCCGCAAATCCTCCGCGCGGGGCCCGGGATCAGCGGGCCGAACGACCCTGGCCGCTTGCCTCTGAACCAAGTACGCCGGGAATGATGAGTCAGGCCCCTGTCAGGACGATGGCGGCGGCGCCACGGCGCGCTTCGGAAGCCGAGTTGCTTCTCGCCGAGGAAGTCTCGGCTCGCACCACTGTGGGCCTCTTCTTGCGGCAGGCCGCGCTGTTTGAGACCCGGACTTTTGTGCGCTTCTACGACGGCGCTACGGCGCGGTGGGTGGTGATGTCGTGGGGCGAATTCCGGAGAAACGTCTTGCGGGTCGCTGAGGGCCTGGTGTCGATCGGGGTCGAGCCTCAAGACCGCGTTCTCTTGCTTTCGGAGAACCGGGTCGAATGGCTCTTCTGCGACCTGGGCATCCAGGCCGCCGGAGCGATCACTGTGCCGGTCTACCCGAACCTGCTTGCGGCCGCCGTCCTCGCCCTGGCCGAGGACTCGGGCGCTTCTCACGCGATCGTGTCTGACGCGTCCCAGGCGGCCAAGCTCGCACCTGCGGCCCGCGCCATCGAGATCGTGGAGATGGAAGGCGACGTGGCACGCTGGGCCGAAGGGGCGGCTGGAGCAGCCTCGAGCGAGGTGGTGCGCCGGCTCACGAACCTCGGCCCCGAGCAGGTTGCCACGATCGCCTACACGTCTGGCACGAGCGGACGCCCGAAGGGCGCCGTCATCACGCACGGCTCCATGGTCGCCGAGGTCGAGTCGTGCCGCCAGGCGTATGACCTCGGCCCCGACGATGTCATCCTGTCGGTGCTGCCGTTCGCGCACATCTTCGAGCGCATTGCCGCCTTCATGTTCGGCGCGGTGCTGGCGGGCGCCGAGCTCGATCTCGGTAGAGGGCCAGAGCATCTTCTCGCAGACATCCAGGGGGTCAGGCCGACGTGCATGGATGCGGTTCCTCGCCTTTTCGAGAAAGTCTCGCAGCAGGTTCAGGCCCAGGCCCAGAAGCGGTCGTTCCTCCTTCGCAAGTTGTTCTTGTGGGCGGTCCGCACCGGGCGTGAGCGATTGCGGGATTCGCACTCCGGGCTCGTGCTGCGGCTGCGCTCCCGTCTCGCCGACCGGTTTGTGCTTCGCGGCCTGCGCCGCAAGATCACCGGCGGCCGGCTCCGCTTCTTCCTCTCCGGAAGCGCGCCCCTCCTGCCCGACGTCGAGGAGTTCTTCTGGGCTATCGGGATACCGATCTATCAAGGCTGGGGTATGACCGAGCTCACCTGCGCCGCGACCTGCAACACCATCTCCGAGCACCGGTTCGGAACCGTGGGCAAGGCACTCCCGGGCGTCTCCATCCGGTTGGCGGGCGACGGCGAGATCGAGGTGCGGAGTCCCGGGGCCATGAGGGAGTACTACGGGGATCCCGCGGCAACCGCTGAGGTGATCAGCGACGGCTGGATCAAGACCGGGGACGTCGGGCGCATCGACGAGGACGGCTTCCTCACCATAACGGACCGGAAGAAGGACCTGATCAAGACCTCGGGCGGCAAGTACATCGCTCCACAACCGATCGAGGTGATGCTGCAGCAGGATCCCCTTATTCAGTCGGCGGTCGTGATGGGAGATGGGCGGCCCTTCGCGACCGCTTTGATCGTTCCGGACTGGGAGGCCGTCAGACGCGAGCTGGTGCTCGAGGATCCGCCGGAGCGGCTCGTGCGTGAGCCGCGCGTCATGAACGTGATTCAAAAGCGAGTGGACGAGGTCAACGCCGGCCTGTCCCGGTTCGAGACGGTGAAGTACTTCCGGCTGCTGGCCTGCCCGCTGTCGTTGGCTGAGGACGAGGTGACGCCCACGATGAAGGTGAAGCGTCGCGTGGTGCAAGACCATAACCGGGATCTGGTCGACGAGATGTACGGGAGGAAGGCAATAGCCTGACCCCCGTCCCATCTGCAGCCAGTCCCTCCGTTTGAGGGACGGACGGCCCTCGCTCCGGCAGGCTGGCGCCTCGACGATTGAGCCGGAGGTAACTGATGAACACCCTTGTCGTGTACGAATCGCAATTTGGCTACACCAAAAAGCTCGCTGTGCTCATCGGCAAAGCTTTCGAGCCCAAAGGCCCTGTCCGGGTGGTTGGCGTCGGCAGCTTCGAGCCATCATTGACCACGGGGATCGACCTTCTGATCGTTGGCGGCCCGACCCAGGCTCATGCCATCACGCCGGTGATGC
>JBGPOC010000327.1:0-2563 GCA_041487825.1 Candidatus Dormibacteraceae bacterium
CCACATCGCGCGAGCCTGGAAGCGCAAGGACCTCGAGATCATGGTCGTCCAGAGCCCCCTCATCGAGGTCACGCTGGACGGAGCCGCCGCCTAGGCGCCCACCTATCGCGGGCGGTTGAGCAGCTTCTCCGCGCCCTCGACCAGCTCGGCCACGATCTCCGCCGCGGGCTGGACGCCCCGCACCTCGCCCACCGACTGCCCGGCGTAGCAGGCCATGGCGCCGATGTTGCCCGTGAAGCCCTTGAACGGCGGCGTGCCTCGGAACTTGGCGACCGGTTCGCCGTTGAAATCGGCCACGTAGGAGCCGTCGAACGCCTCGGCCGCCTCCAGCGCCTGCCGCAGCACGCCGTGGGTCGAAGGGCAGAGTGGGCACTCGACCTCGAAGCGGTTGGTCCGGATGCTGTCCTCGGCCTGCGCCGAGATCACAGCCCTCACGTAGTCGGGATGCGCGTTGGACTCGGCCGCCGCGATGAACCTGGTTCCCATGCGAACTCCCGCAGCGCCGGCCGCCAGCACCGCTGCGATGCCCCGCCCGCTGCCGATCCCGCCCGCGCCCAGCGTTGGGACGGCGACCTTGTCCAGCACCTGGGTCAGCAGGGGCATCAACCCGAGCGCGCCCCTGATGTGGCCGCCCGCCTCGACGCCCTGGGCGATGATGAAGTCGCAGCCGGCCTTCTCGGCGGCGATCGCTTCCGCCACCGAGCCGACCTGCCACGAGGCGAGCACGCCGGCGTCGTGCACTTGACGCACGAGCTCGGGGTCGGGATCGCCCCAGAAGAAATCGATCACCTTCGCCTTCTTGACCGACATCTCGAGGATCTGCTTGTCGAGGTACGGGATGAGCAGGTTCACGCCGAACGGCCTGGTGGTCAGGGAGGTGAGCTTCTCGAGGCGCTGCCGCGCGTCCTCGACCTCGATGCCGGCAAACGTGATCTGGCCGAGGGCGCCCGCGCCGGACACGGCGGCCGCCAGCTCGGGCGAGAGGATGCTGCCCATGCCCGCCAGTTGAATGGGCACGGTGCAGCCGACGAGTCGGGTGAAGGCGGTCTCGAGCAAGTGTGGAGAGGATATCTCCCTCCCCCCTTGAGGGGGGACGGTTAGGGTTGGGGGGTCGGTTTTTGCAGAACCGTCGAATGACGCGCGCGTTATATACATCTGTGGGAAGGCGGCTTGGGACGGGACTCCTGGCGGCTTTGGCAGTCTTAGCGCTCGCCGCCTGCAACGGGCCGACCGCCGTGGTGTCGCACACGCCGACGCCCCGGCTGCAATCGCCGAGTCCGAGTCCGAGCCCTGCCCCGTCGCCGGTCACCAGCTTCGAGCCGCCGACCCCGAGTCCTGTCGTGCCGACTCCGGTGGCGCAGCTGCTGCACTGCCGGCTGCCGATATCCAACGGCCAACCCGGCAGCGGGGGCTTCATCGTCTTCCCGGGAGGCATGTTCGTCGCCGACCCGGCCAGCAACATCGTCATCGCGGGCGTTCCGACTCCGACGCCGGGACCGTATAGCTACCAGGGCAACTTCTTCGGGTTGACCTACGACAAGGCGTACTCGAAATGGCTGCCGGTGTCGCGAGGAATGGTCACGCCCGACGGCTCCCGCTATGTCTATCCGTCCTCCGACTCGGTGTACGTGGTTAGGGTGGCGGGCGGCCCGATCGCCGAGCTCGCCCCACGCAGCGGCCACATCTGGACCGTCCTCTACGCCGCGAGCGATGGGGTCTATGCGAACCCTCTGGCTCAGACGCAGCAGGCGGTCGCAGGGCTCTGGTTCCTGCCTTTCAGCGGCTCTCCGCGCCAGGTCAGCACCAGAGGTTACTGGCAGGCGGTCGGCGGTGGCGCCGCCTACGGATACGCCGCTCCGTCGGTCCCCTCTGGCGCCGTCCAGTCGCTCTTGAGGCTGGATTTGAAGACCGGGGCCTCATCGACCTGGTTGGCCGACATGCCGTCGAACAGCAACGTCCTGGGCTTCGACTTCCAGGGCCGTCCGATCGTGCTCAAACAAAGCAGCCCGCCGACCGTGGTGGTGGTGACAACGCCTGGCCGCACGCTAACCCTCATCGACGGCTCGGTGCAGAACTTCTACATCTCATGGGTTCTGGCCGACGGGCATGGGATCTGGATGGCCTCCGGCGACGGGACGTATCTCTTCAGGACCGGCTTCGGGCTGGAGAAGGTGTCGGACGTCACCGGCCCCATGGCCGGCCCGTGCGCGTAAGCCGGCTGCGGTACGGAGCTGGATCGAGCGGACGGTATTACTTGCGGCCGCGGTGAGGGGCTCGATGGCAGACCCTCAAATAGAGAAAGGCCGCGCCCGAGGGCGCGGCCTTCTCCGAGCCTAGCGGCGTGCGCTAGCCGATTGCACTGATGAAGGACGCGCCTGGCGTGCCGAGTCCGGTGATGTCGTCATAACCGGCGGTCGTCTGCAGGCTGAGTCCCTGGTTGAAGGTCCGCAGGCGGTACACGGTGCCCGCGGAGGCGTCGATGCTGTTCACGTAGTTCGCGCGCACGATTGCGCCGTTCACGGCCAGCACGTCGTAGAACGCGCCCGGGTTGGCGTAGAAGAGC
>JBGPOC010000328.1:0-2548 GCA_041487825.1 Candidatus Dormibacteraceae bacterium
GCCTAGGCCGGATTTACTCCGGCCGTCACCCAACCCCCCATTTCCAAACACCTCCAGGCGTGGCGGCCCACAGGTGGGGGTACCGCGGGGGAGGACTTACGTCCTCACCCGCGCCTTCATCCGAAAATCAGGTGACGGAGCGCGTCCGCGACGTGGTTGTGGTCGTTGGCCTGGTCGGTGAAAACCGGCCCGCCCGTGTCGTCGGCGGTGACGATCTTGCGGAGGTCCTCGTCCGTCACCTCCCGCTTGTTGTCGGCCACCTCCTTGAAGCGGTGCCAGGCGGCCTGCGTCTGCGACTCCGTCAGCACGATGCCCAGGCGGCCGAGCCGGTGATGGAATGCGTGCCGGCCCGAGCGAGCCGTCAGGACGATGCGGGAGTCGACCAGCCCGACGTCCTCCGGCTTCATGATCTCGTAGTTCAGCTTGTCCTTCAGGATGCCGTCCTGGTGGATGCCTGCCGAGTGGGCGAATGCGTTCGCCCCGACCACGGCCTTGTTGGGCTGGACCGGCGTCCCGGTGAGCTCGGCGACCAACCTTGACGTCCGGGTGATCTCCAGCGGGTCGACTCGGCACTCGAGGCCCAGCCGCGCTTGCCGGACTCGAAGCAACATCACGATCTCTTCGAGCGACGTGTTGCCGGCGCGCTCCCCGATTCCGTTGACCGTGCATTCGACCCGGCGTGCCCCGGCGCTGATCGCGGCGAGCGCGTTTGCGGTGGCCAGGCCGAGGTCGTTGTGGCAGTGGATCGAGAAGAGAACCTTGTCGGCGCCTCGCGCATTCGTGATCAGCCCGTGGACGAGGTCCGCGAACTCCCCAGGAAGGCAGTAGCCAGTCGTGTCGGGGATGTTGATCACGGTGGCCCCTGCCGCGATCATCGTCTCGACCGTCTGCAGGAGGTATTCGGGATCCGCGCGCCCGGCGTCCTCAGGCGAGTACTCGACCCGCTCGCACAGGGTGCGTGCGTAGGCCACCATCTCCGCGCCCTGCTTGAGGACCTGCTCGCGGGTCTTTCCGAGCTTGCGGTCGATGTGCACGTCGGAGACAGACAGGACGATGTGGATCTGGGGCGTCTCGGCATCCTTGATCGCGGCCCAGACCGCGTCGATGTCCTCGCGCACGGCGCGGGCGAGCGCGGTGACGCCGGCGCCGCGGATCTCGCGAGCGATGCGGCGGCACGCGTCAAAGTCGCCACGCGACGAGATGGGGAACCCCGCCTCGATCACATCGACACCAAGCTTCTCGAGCTGGCGCGCGATCCGGACCTTCGAGTTGGCGTCGAGGTGGAAGCCGGGCGAGCCCTCACCGTCGCGCAAGGTGGTGTCCAGGATGAAAACGCGATCGCTGTGCGCTGGCGCGGCGTTTGCGTTGGGACCTGCTGAACTCATGCCGACCTCCTCATGACGACGGGGCCGGAGCGGACCACGTCGAGAATTCCGTGACGTCTCAACTCCTCGACGAAGCCTCCGACCTCGTCGCCCTCGCCCGCGAACTCGAGCGTAGTCCACGTGGGGCCGGCCTCGAGCACCCTGGCGCCCTTCTGAACAAGCTCGGAAACCTCGGCCGCGGCGACCCTGGCGACGACGAGCTCCCGGCTGTGCACGTCGTGGCCGGTGAGGTCCTCGACCGCGACCACGTCGACCAGCCGCTCCAGCTGTTTCATCACCTGGTCGGCCTCGGCATGTCCGGCGTCAACCTCGAGGGTCATCCGGAAGCGACCGGGGTCGCGGCTGGGGCCGACCGATATGGCGCGCACGTGGAACCCTCGGCGCCGGATGAGCCCCGCGACCTTGCTCAGGGTGCCCGAGTTGTCCTCCACCAGCACCGACAGCACCCTCACCCGGGCGAGTTCCTCCCCACCTTGTGGGGAGGTCGGCACCGGTCGCGCAGCGACCGCTGGCGGGTGGGGATCACTCACCTATCGGCGCCTCCCAGAACTCGTTGAGGCTCTTGCCGAGCGGCACGATGGGATACACGTTGGCCTCGGGGTCGACGTGGAAGTCGATCAGGAAGGGGCCCTTGGTGCGCTCGGCCGCGTCCATGGCCGCGCCGACGTCCGAGAGCTTGTCGACGCGCACCGCGGGCAGGCCGTAGGCGTCGGCCAGCTTAACGAAGTCGGGCATGTGGGTCAGGTCGACCTGGGACCGCACACCGCCGTAGAAGTCGTCCTGGAACTGGCGCACCATCCCCAGCGAGAAGTTGTTGAGCAGGACGATCTTGATGTCGAGCTTGTGCTCGACAGCGACCGACAGCTCCTGCGCCGTCATCACGAAGCCGCCCTCCCCCGCCACGCACCACACCGGGGCGTCTGGCCGGGCGAACTTGGCCCCGATCGCCGCCGGCAGCGCGAAGCCCATGGTCCCCGCGCCGCCCGAGTTGATGAAGAGCCCCGGGCGGTCGTAGTTCCACCACAGCGCGGCCCAGATCTGGTTCTGGCCGACGTCGGCCACGACCACCGCCTCGTTGCGGCAACGCCGGTACATGTCGATCAGCACGTCCTGCGGCTGCAGGTGGCCGTTCGAGTGCGTGTACTTGAGCGGGTGCTCCTCGC
>JBGPOC010000329.1:0-2531 GCA_041487825.1 Candidatus Dormibacteraceae bacterium
CCGCTCCCAGATCTCAGCCTTCTCGGCCTCTGTGACCACTGATCCTCCCATCGAACACCTCCTTGGGTCGCCTTAGCGTCCTCTTCGTCCAAGGTGGTGGTGCAGTGACCCCTTGAGGCGGCCTCCGGGTTCCCTCTCATAAGGCGGTCGCAGACCGCCGTCACCCGCGTTTTTTGTCCCTCGCGCTCGGCTTGTAGACCTTGCGCCCGGCGAGCTTCTCGGGAAGGTACACCTGGTCCGCGACCCCACCGTCGAAGTCGTGCGCGTACTTGTAGCCCTTGCCATAACCCATCGACTTCATGAGCCCGGTCGGCGCATTGCGCAGATGCATCGGCACGGCCTCGTTGCCGGTCTGCTCGATCAGCTCGCGCGCCGCGCCGTAGGAGGTGAGCGCCGAGTTGGACTTGGGGGCGAGGGCGAGATACAGCGCCGCCTCCGTCAGCGGGAGGACGGCCTCCGGCATCCCGACGAAATGGGCGGCTTGCTGCGCGGCGACGGCGACCTGCAGGGCCTGCGGGTCGGCAAGCCCGACATCCTCCGCCGCGGAGATGACGAGCCGCCGGGCAACGAACAGCGGGTCCTCTCCCGCCTCGAGCATCCGGGCGAGCCAGTACACCGCCGCGTCCGGGTCGCTGCCGCGGACGCTCTTGATGAGCGCCGAAACGATGTCGTAGTGCTGGTCGCCGGCACGGTCGTACAGCAGGTGGCGCTCCTGAAGAGCGCGCTCGACGTGTTCCAGCGCAATCTCGCCCGCACCGGCGAGTGCCGCAGCCGCCTCGAGGCCGTTGAGAGCCACGCGAGCGTCGCCGCGCGATCCCTCCAGCAGCGCGTCGACGGCATCGGCGGACATGCGAGCGCTCACCTCCAGACGTCCACGCTCCACGACCTGCTTGAGCTCGTCGCGTTCCAGCGCCTCCAGGCGGAACACGCGGCTTCGAGACAGCAGCGGCGCAATCACCTCGAACGAGGGGTTCTCCGTGGTCGCGCCGATGAGCGTCACCGTCCCCTCCTCGACGTGGGGGAGGACGGCATCCTGCTGGGCCTTGTTGAACCGGTGGATCTCGTCGATGAAGAGGATGGTTCTCAGCCCCGCCCGGCGGTGCAGCTTCGCTTCCGCGACCACTTTTCGCAGATCCGCGACGCCGGCCGTGACCGCCGAGATGGCGACCAGCCGGGCCTTGGTCTCCCCGGCCAGCAGGCCGGCCAGCGTCGTCTTGCCGCTTCCTGGCGGACCCCAGAGCACGATGCTCGGCAGGTGGCCGGACCGGGTGAGCTCGCGCAGGACCTCGACGACGCGGCGCTGACCCACCAGCTCGTCGAAGCTCCGCGGCCGCATCCGGGTGGCCAGCGGGGCGGTCGGCTCAACGCCTGGCGGGGCGTCAAACAGCTCACGCTGATCCCCCACGCCCAGATTCTGAACCCAGCGCAGGGTGGGAGGCCCAGGCTGTCCGGGGAACAACCCGGTTTTCCCTCATATAGACTGCCCCAGTGACCACCTGCTGGTACTGCAACTCCGAGCTGCCCGACGGATCCCAGTACTGCCACAGCTGCGGGCACAGCCAGACCGACCGGTCCTCGAGCCCGCTCTTCGGCGTGGTGGACCCGGTCACCGGCATCTGGAACTCGAAGTTCATCAACGCCCTGGTGGGGCAGGAGGCCAACCGCGCCATTCGCTACCACCGGCCCCTGTCCGTGCTGGTGGTCGAGCTCGACCACGCCGAGCACGTGCACAAGGAGCTCGGTCAGGTCCAGCTCGAGGGCCTCCTCCGCGAGATATCGGAGCGCCTCGGCCTGTCGGTCCGCGACACCGACACGGTCGCGTTCCTCGACGCGGAGGGTCCTCCGCACTTCGCGATCGTGCTGCCCGAGACCAACGAGCAGGGCGCAACCCTGGCCGCGGACAAGATCCGGCGCGGCATCGCCTCACATGACTTCGCGACGGGCGGCAACTGGCAGCGGATCACCGTCAGCTGCGGGGCCGCGACCATCGGCATCCAGGCATCCCAGGAGGAGGAGGCCGGCCTGCTGAACCGGCGCGAGTACACCGGCAACCTGCTGCGGGAGGCCTATCACGCCCTCGAGGCAGGCCGATCGGCCGGCACCAACCGCACGTCGGTCGGTGCATTCCGCAGCTAGCGGTCCCCGTAGCATCGACGTCGACTTGGGATCCACACGCGTATTCCTGATCCGGCATGCCGACGTCGAGAATCCTCGACGTCTGCTTTACGGGCACCTCGATGGATTCCAGCTCAGCGCCCTGGGCCGAGCGCAGGCCGCCGCGGTCGGCGACTGTCTCAGCCCGACCGGCCTGAAGCGAATCGTGCACAGCCCGCTTGAGCGCGCCGTCGAAACCGCGCAGCTCATCAACGGCCGCCTGGCCGAGCCGGCGATCCTGGAGTCCGATCCCGAGTTGCGAGAAGCCGAGTTCAGCCGCTATCTCCAGGGAGTGCCGTACTGGCAGATCCCGGTGCGCCGGCCCCTTTGGTTCGTGCACAAGGCAAAGCGTGGGCTCCTGCCGGGCGACGAGGCCA
>JBGPOC010000330.1:0-2518 GCA_041487825.1 Candidatus Dormibacteraceae bacterium
CATCGAGCCAGAGCTGTCGGCCCTGCGCGAGTACATCGATTGGACGTTCTTCTTTCATGCCTGGGAGCTCAAGGGGAAGTTCCCGGCGATCCTCGAGAGCCCCTCACACGGCGCCGCGGCGCGAGAGCTGTTCAGCCACGCCGAGGAGCTGCTCGACGAGATCCAGGCGAAGGGCTGGCTGCGCGCGAAGGGCGTCTATGGCTTCTGGAGCGCACGCACCGAGGGCGACGACATCCTCCTGGAGAACGGCGTGCGCCTGCCGATGCTCCGGCAGCAGGTCGAACACGGAAACGACAAGCCGTACCTATCCCTCGCGGACTTCGTGGCGCATGAGGGAGACCACATCGGGGGATTCGCCGTCACCGCCGGCCTGGGCGCGGACGAGCTGGCGCAGCGGTTTGCGGCCGAGCACGACGACTACCGCTCGATCATGGCCAAGGCGCTCGCCGACCGGCTGGCCGAGGCGTTCGCCGAATACCTGCACCACGAGGTGAGGCGCGCATGGTACGAGACGGGTCCGGAGCTGTCGCGCGAGGACCTCATCGGGGAGAAGTACCGAGGCATCCGGCCGGCGTACGGCTACCCGGCCTGCCCCGACCACTCCGAGAAGTTCAAGCTGTTCGACCTGCTCGGCGCGCGCTCGATCGGCATGGAGCTGACGGAGTCGGGCGCGATGACGCCGACGGCGGCGGTGGCGGGCCTGTACTTCGCCCACCCGAAGTCGCGCTACTTCATGGTCGGCAAGGTTGGCAGCGACCAGGTGGAGGATTACGCGCGACGCAAGGGGATGCCCTTGCCCGAGGTGCAGCGGTGGCTGCGCCCCATCCTGGGGTACGAAGAAGACACCAAGTAGAGATCGCGACGAGCTCCTCCCCGGCGCACCAACCATCCTTAATATGCTCCGGGTGACCCGCCTCCGATCCGCCTTCGCCTCACCTCCAGCCCTCTTCGCACTCGCCTCGATCGCGATAGCGCTGGTCTCCCTGTGGACGATCGGCATTCCCAAGGTCGGCGCCACCCCGACCTTCGGCTTTCAGAGCCCGATCTGCTGGCTCGTGGTGCTGGCCCTGCTCGGGGCGCTCCTCCTCCCCAACATCGCTCTCAACACCGCCTCACTCCTGGCGGCCGAGCTCCTCCTCATCGCCTGGTATGCCTGGGCGATCTGGCTCGTGACCACCCCCGCCTACTCGAGTCAATATGCCTTCGTCGGTAGCGACATCGTGGGCCCCGCCTGGTACGCCGCCGCCTCCGGCTTACTCTTCGCAGCCGCGCTCGTTGCGGATCGCTACCGCGACAGCGACCAACCCGCACGCGCTGAAACCTGGTTCCTGGCGGCCGTCCCCGGTTACGGGCTGCAGCGCCTGGACAAGTCGATGCGCGGCCTGATGTGGACGGTACTTGTCGCCACCGCGCTGCTGCTCGCTTCTTTCGACTCCCCGATTGCCCCCCTGTTCCAGCCGGCCAACGGCCTGCCCGATCTGCCGGACCCCCTTCCCACCCGTGGGCCATCCTGGATCCTGCTTTTCGCCGCCGCCATCTTCGCCGCGCTGAGCATCGTCGACACCATCCGAGCGAAGCGCCGGCTGGGTCAACCCTGAGCTGAGCGGATCGCCTCCCACACCCGCATCGGGTGCAGGGGCATGTCGATGTGGCGGACGCCCAGGTGCGACACGGCGTCGATGACGGCGTTCTGCACCGCGGGGGTGGACCCGATCGTCCCCGACTCGCCGACCCCCTTCGCACCCAGCGGGTTGAGCGGCGTCGGCGTTTCCATGTGCACCGTTTCGATGGCCGGGATCTCGCCGATGGTCGGGATCGTGTAGTCGATCAGGCTCGTTGTCAGTGGATTTCCTTCGGAGTCGTAGACGAACTCTTCGTACAGCGCCTGCGCCACCCCCTGCGCCACCCCGCCGTGGATCTGCCCTTCCACCAGCATCTGATTCAGCACGGTCCCACAGTCATCGACGGCGATGTGGCGCACGAGGCGCGCCTCGCCCGTCTCGACGTCCACCTCGACGACGGCCACATGGCATCCGAAAGGGAAGGTCTGGTCATCCTGCTCGAAATCAAACTCCGCCACCAGGATCGCCTCCGCCGCCAGGTCCGCCCAGCCCAGCGCGGTGGCGGGGACGCCCTTGACGCCAAACCGCCCGTCCTGGAAACGGACGATGTCGTCAGGGCCCGCTTCTAGCCGCCGCGCCGCCTCCTCTGTCGCCTTCTCTATCAACGCAATGCAGGCTCCGCGCACGGCGCTACCGCCAAGCTGCAGCGAACGCGATCCCGATGTGCCATCACCTCTGGGCACGATGCCCGTGTCCGACTGCACGACGCGAATGCTGTCCATCGGCACGCTGAGAAGCCCTGCCGCGAGCTGGGCGTAAGCCGTCTCGTGGCCCTGCCCGCTGGAGGTCGTGCCGACGGTGAGGACGATCGAACCGTCAGCCTCCGCGCGTGCTGCTCCGAATTCCGTCGTACGAAGAACCGCTGTCATCTCCACGTATGTGCACAGTCCGATCCC